>JAJCYI010000208.1 GCA_029263015.1 Saprospiraceae bacterium
TTTTTAACCGTTTTTTCTCACCTGTCTGTTTTTTTTTTTAATATTTTTTTTCCAAAATTAATTAACAAAAAAAAAAAAAAAAAAAACAACCTGACAGGTCTGGAGCGGAAAACTAAACTTTTCCCTACCTTGCTACCAAGAATAACCAAACTCATTCAATCATGGTAATACTCGAAGTTATTATAGGTATGATGTTCACATACATGTTGTTAGGCCTATTAGGGACGACGATCAACGAACTGATTTCATCCTGGCGGGGCTGGCGGGGATTTTATATGGAGGAAGGTTTGAAAAGACTACTCAAATTTGACGAGGACAGCTCCATTTTCCAAAAATTTACAGATAACGCATTTTACAAACAACTGATGCAACACAAGACGCCCCTGCGGGTTTCGAGGGCGCCGGAGTACTTAAGTTCTTCCAACTTTGTATCCATCCTGATGAATACATTGAAGAAAGGAAAAGAAACCGCGGCCAAAGTGGACGACGTGATTGAAGGTTTGCCAGAGGGCAACAAACTCAGGGAGGTGCTGGAACAGTTCCGGGAGGAAGCCCCTGATGATGTGGCCAAATACAAAGAGCGGTTGCAGACTTGGTTCGACGACGTAATGAGCCATTCGAGTGGTTGGTATACGCGGCATTTGCAATTTGTGACCTTCTTTGTCGGGCTGGCCATTGCCATGGTGCTCAATGCAGATAGTTTTGACATTTATGCCCATTTGACCAATAATGCCACTGCACGAGAGAGCATTTCCAAAATGGCCGATACCTTCCTCGCTGCCAACAAGACTGTGCCCATGCCCTCCGCCCCTTCCGATTCGATGACATTGGAGGAAATCAAGGTGGAATTGAACAACTTTACCAGTAGCGAAGAATTTTCGAAGATGTCGAACATCCTCGGACTTGGCTGGTCGAAGGGCGATTTGCTTATCGGACCTGCCGATTGGCTGATAAGGGTACTGGGATGGTTCATTACAGCTTTGGCCATTTCGCTCGGTGCCCCTTTTTGGTTTAGTGCACTGAAAAAAACCATCTCCATCCGATCATCGAGCAGTTCTCAAAATCCGACGCAGGTGGTTATAAATACAGGGAAGGAGGATCCGGAATAGATGACCCAAAGGTGACGCCTTTTTGAAAGGTGTCACCTTTTAGGCAAAGGCTAAAACAATATACTGAAAACAGGTTTGGATGCCCAATTTTGTTGTCATGGTACTGCCTTGTAAAACAAAAAAATCCTTATTATTGCCCTATAAAAGAATAATTCGCTTTTTCAGCACTCTTTTTTCTCCATTGAACTCAATTCCTGCATTAGGTTAGCGTATTCTGAATTATATTTGTACCAAACAACGCCTGGTCTTTAACAACTTACTTAACTTCATTTTTCTACATCCAGATCGTATCCAATTCGAAACAATTAAGCACTCGGACTTCACCTTTCTCTTCATTTCAAAAGCCCAGTTGTGGTTAATATCCACCGTGTTTATCACTTTATCCAGCAAGACAAATAAGTCATTATGAAAAGATTTTACCCAACACTATTTTTGTTAATTCTCTTTTCCATTTTTGGAAACGGAATAATAGAGGCCCAACAAGTA
The DNA here is from genome assembly GCA_029263015.1 of Saprospiraceae bacterium. Taxonomy (GTDB): domain Bacteria; phylum Bacteroidota; class Bacteroidia; order Chitinophagales; family Saprospiraceae; genus UBA6168. Next base: position 1,596 of record JAJCYI010000208.1, read on the forward strand.
CAAGAGTTAAACCTTGAAAATAACCGTTTGCGGCAACGCATGTACTTCAAAGAAGTAGAGCAGGAGATAAAATTCTGCAACCTTATTGAGGGGGAACAATACACTATTTGGGCTTTGAGCGGTGAAGGCTGCTCCCCAACTATCAGGCACAAAACCTCTGAAGAAACAGGCGGCGAGACCACCATGTCGTTCACTGCCGTTTCGGAATGTATGGATTTTATGTTTCAAAAAGATTTATCAGACCCTGCTTGTGGGGTTGAGCAGGTTGTATCCATCGGTTGTCATACTTGCCAACAAGAAAAGACGCTGTTGGACAAAATGATGTCATTGGGCGTTGCAAATGGAATAGATGATGAAACGCTGATTAAACAGATATTCATTGGGGGAGGCTGCTTCGATGTGGAAAATGTGGAAGGGAAAGGGAGCCAAGTAGGGAAGGGGACATTTGCTGGAGGCAGTTCCACTATTGGAATTGAAGATGGCGTGATCCTTTCATCGGGAAATGTTTTTGATGCGCTTGGCCCGAATAACGCTGAAGGAACTGGTCAAAATACTGGAGGAGGTAATGCAGATGCGGATCTATCGCTCTTGACCGGTGGCAGTTTATTCGATGTGACAGGTATTGAATTCGATTTTCAACCAACGGTCAATACTATTGATTTTGAATATGCATTTGCTTCTGAAGAATATTGCGAATTCGTGAATTCCCAGTTCAATGATGTATTTGGCTTTTTTATCAGTGGCCCAGGCATCTCTGGTGGATTTACATTTGATGGAGATAACATCGCCGTCGTTCCAGGAGGTGGTTTTGTTTCTATCAATAGCGTAAACCATCTTGTCAACACCAATTTTTTTATCGGGAATGCCAATTCATGTAACCAGACAACCAATATGAATGACATTGAATTTGATGGTTGGACTACTGTTTTGACTGCCACAGCTAATGTGATCCCATGCGAAACCTACCATATCCGTTTGGTCATTGCCGATGTAGGTGATGGGATTTATGATTCTGCGGTTTTCCTTAAAGCCAATAGTTTCAACACGGGTGGCACAGGGATTGGAGAGGCGTTGTCCTTTACGACAGGCACGAACCTAACTTATGAAAATTGTAACGACGGTTTTCTTATATTTACTCGTGCAGATGGTGATATAAGCCAAGACCTGATTATTGATTACAGCATCAGTCCACTTAGTACTGCGACATCTGGGGTGGACTACGATCCATTGCCTTCTCCGATCATCATTCCCGCAGGAGAAAATTCAATTACTATTCCCATCAATGTTTTTAATGATGGCATCCCAGAAGGGCTAGAGAGCATTATCCTCTCTATGACCAATTCATGCTCGTGCAGCAGCCTCGAAATAGAATTGCAAATTGATGATCCACCCGAAGTGGAATTAGAGTTGGAGGATGAAGAAGAATGTTCGGGCATCCCAGTATTCCTTGAACCTCAGGTTTTTGGAGGCATCCCAGGTGGGTTTTTTACCTATGAATGGGACACGGGCGATCAGGCACCTGTCTTGGTAGTAGCCCCTGATCAAACGACGACTTATTCGGTTACCGTGACAGACATGTGCGGCGCTACCGCGGAAGCTTCTGCTACTGTGGAAATCGGTGCTTTTCCGATTGCAATTATTGAAGGAACAGGCTTTATGTGTGCAGGTACGCCGGATACCATAGATCTTGAGATAGAAATACAGGGCGATGCACCATGGGAATTGATCTATATGCAAGATGGCGTACAGCAAGACCCGATCACCGCAACTCAAAGTCCATATATATTGACCGTGACAGAACCCGGTATTTATGAGTTGTACAGCATCCATTCTGATATAGGGGATTGTTTCGGCGCAGTTGGAGGGATTGCAGTGATATTAGAATCTGAAATTACCGCTGACATGTCACCGACCCCTGTCACCTGTCTGGGCTTTGGCTCAATTGAGGCCGATCCGAGCGGGGGAATTTCCCCATATACTTACACTTGGAGCAATGGCGCTCCAAATGCTCCGACCGCTGAAGACCTTGACAAAGGCATGTATTACGTCACCATCTCCGATGATATCGGCTGTGAATATGTGGACAGTGCGTTTGTGGACGAAGAAGACGTTTTTGAAATGGAAGGCAATGTACTTTCTGGGGTAAACTGTTACGATCCGAATGGCGGAAGTTTGGAGGTTGTCGTAACCAATGGGTCTGGCTCCATTAATTATACTTGGACCAACGGTATCGGCAACATACCTAACCCCTCTGGACTTTCGGGTGGTATTTATGGTGTCACCGTATCTGATGGCCTGGGCTGTGTGGATTCTTTGGAACTCACAGTCGAGGAGGATTTGGAAGATCCAGAAGCGAGTGCCGAAGCCGATGAATTCCTTTCTTGTTTGCTAAATCAAGTTCCCATAAGCGGAACTGGGTCGTCCACAGGAAATGGAATTACTTATTTATGGGCCGGACCTGGAATAATTGGTTCGCCAGATTCTTTAAATATCGAAGTTGATCAGGATGGGCTTTACACCATTTTGGTCACCAATACCGAAAATGGATGTAGTTCGATAGATAGTGTTGTGATCGATGAAGATATAGAATTGCCTGTTGCCATAGCATCGGCAGATGACCTGGACTGCATCGTTACAGAGCTGAACATAGATGGTACAGGTTCAAGTACAGGTGCAGAATTCACCTATGGATGGACAGGTCCAGGTATAATAAATGGTGAAACGACCTTAAATCCTTTGATTGATGAAGCAGGTACTTATGACCTGTTAATTACCAATAGCATCAATGGTTGCACGACTCAAGCTCAGGTCGAGGTCATCAATAATGGTGATATACCGACTGCCTTGGTCGAGCCACCCGCAACGTTGACCTGTTCGGTCGAGAATACCATTTTAGATGGAACTGGTTCTTCTTCCGGTGCTGATTTTACCTACCAATGGTATGATAGCAATGGAGCTATCACAGGGGCGACAGCGGATACTTTAAATGTTTTAGAACCAGGTACTTATGAAATAATCGTGACCGACCAGACGAATGGCTGCACCGAAGATTACGAGGTGCTGGTCGATCAAAATATTTTAGCTCCTGCTGTGACGACCAATGCTGCTGGCGTTATTAGCTGTGTTGAAACAAGTACAACTGTGTCGGCAACTGTGTCGGGCAATGTCAGTTATCAATGGACGACCCCAACAGGTGTCATCATTTCTGGCGAAAGTACTTTTGAAGCGACAGTTGGTTCGCCTGGCGAATACTTGGTTTTGGTAACAGACCTCGATAACGGCTGCACGACTGAAGAAGCTGTTGCCGTGGAAGAAAATGCAGACATTCCAGAGGTGATTATTGCACCGAACGACAACCTGGATTGCACGGTAACTACTGTTGACCTTGATGGAACAGCATCAAGTCAAAGTGGCACCATGACCTATACCTGGACAACAACCAACGGTAATATTACTTCGGGCCAAAATACTTTGACGCCCACCATTGATGAGCCGGGCGATTATGTACTCACTATCTTTGACAGCAGTAATGGCTGTCAAGACCTGAGTAGTATCACCGTCGCACAAGATGTTGTTTTACCGGAGGTGGCATTGCCAAGCTTGCCTGTTTTGGATTGTAATGTTACCAGTTTAGATATTGATGGGATGGTGAACAATTTCCCATTGGCAGGACTTGATTTTGATTGGACAACTCCAAATGGGTTGATTGATACTGGCGCAAATGGCCCTACCGCAGTTGTCAGTACTCCCGGTACTTATAATTTGATGGTTACCAATCCAGTCAATGGTTGCACAGGTGAAGCTGCAATCATTATCGGGCAGGATATTGAATACCCAGAGACTGCAATTGCCCAACCAGACATTCTTACCTGTGCCTCAAATACTGTCACCATCGATGGTGCTGGTTCGAGTATCGGGGCAGAATTTGATTATGTTTGGACAGGGCCGAGTATTGTCAGTGGTGGCAACACCTTGTCGCCCGTGGTCGATGTTTCTGGAGACTATGTTTTAGAAATAACCAACAATGTGAATGGCTGTATTTCTACCCAATCAATTGTGGTTGATGAAGACATCGATTTGCCATTGGCCGATGCAGGGCCTGCAATTATTTTGAATTGCTATGATCCACAATTGCCGCTATCGGCCACTGCTTCTACTGGGGCAGAATTTAATTATGAATGGACGGGGCCATCTGTCATCAATGGAGTTAATTCATTGACACCGACGGTGGACCAGCCAGGTGATTACATGCTCTTGGTGACCAACGTGACCAACGAATGTACCTCAACTGCTGTGGTTTCAGTCGCTCAGGATATTGCCACACCTACTGCTGAAGCAGGCATCGGTGGCGAACTTTCCTGTTCTGTTTCTGAAATGACATTGGACGGCGCTGGCTCAAGTGCTGGTCAATTTACATATGACTGGACTTCTTCCAACGGAAACATTCTTTCTGGCAATACGACACTCAATCCGATCATTAACGCACCAGGTACTTATACTATTGAAGTGACAAATACTGGAAACGGTTGTACTTCTCTTGATGATGTGGTAATCGACCAGGACGATGATCTTCCTCAGGTTGATGCTGGAACGGCTGCTCCGATCACTTGTTTGGTCAATGAAATAACATTGGATGGTTCATCTTCCGACAATGGGCCAGATTATATTTATGAATGGACAACTGCCAATGGCAGCTTCGTTTCAGGGACTGGTTCAGAATTCCCTGTAGTTGACGCTCCTGGTGTTTATATTTTGACAATCACAAATACCACGACCAATTGCAGCAATATTTCCAGTGTGACTGTTGACGATATGACCTTGGCACCAGCTGTAGAAGCAGGTCCTGGCAGTGTGCTCACCTGCACGGAAGAATCATTGGTTTTGGATGGGTTTGGTTCGGCTACTGGTGCTGGGTATTCCTATCAATGGAGTTCTACGAATGGCAATATTGTTTCTGGTGGAAATAGTTTGACACCCTCCATTGACGAACCAGGACTTTACGAACTGATCGTCACCAATACTACAACGGGTTGCACGAGTTTGGATCAGGTAACCATTACGCTAGACGCCAATGCACCTTTGGCTGCAGCTGCAACGCCTGGCATTTTGACTTGTGATGTTGAAATGTTGAACCTCAGTGGAAGCGGTTCCAGTACTGGCAATGGGTTTACTTATGACTGGACAACTTCAGACGGAACGATTGTTTCTGGCAGCAGCTCTTTGACCCCTTCCGTTAACCAACCTGGCACCTACCAATTAATGGTGACCAACTTGGCCAATGGATGTACGGAAGTGGCAGAAGTAATAGTAGGTCAAGACATTCAGGACCCGACTGCTGACGCTGGATCGGCGAATGATTTGACATGTACAATTACCAGCCTTTCACTCGATGCTGGGGGAAGCAGTCAAGGAGCCAATTTTACCTATAATTGGACGACTACAAATGGCAACATCATCAATGGTGAAACATCTCAGGTGCCAACCATCAACCAAATAGGAACCTATAATTTGTTGGTGACTAATTTGGATAATGGCTGTACCTCGACTGACATCGTTACGGTTGGACAAGACATCCAAGATCCGTTTGCTGCGATTGCATCACCCAATTTGTTGACCTGCGTGGTTGAGGAAATATCATTGGACGGCTCGGCTTCGCAGGGTGCTGATTTTATTTACAATTGGGTAACTTCCAATGGCAATATCGTTTCTGGTGAAACGACCCTTGACCCAGTGATAGATGCTCCTGGCACTTACACACTGATGGTCTCCAATGAGCAAAATGGCTGTACAGAAGCTGTGCAAATCGTTGTTAACGAAGATGTTATACTTCCAAATGCAGATGCAGGCGCCTCATTCGTGATGGATTGTTTTGATGAAATAAACTACTTGGATGGCGGTGGTTCATCTGGAAATTCAACATTGCTATATGTTTGGGACACCTCCAATGGCGATCTTGTCTCTGGTGTGAATACAGCTCAACCTGGATTTACCGAGCCAGGCGTTTATCAGCTGACCGTAACCAATTCAGTCAATGGCTGTACGGATACGGATCAAGTGGTGATTACCAGGGATGCACCGCAAGTCGATCCTGAAACACAACAACCACTTTGTTTTGGCGATAGGGGAGTCATCGTTTTCAGTGGTACCACGGGGGGCATGTCGCCTTACGTTTATTCCATTGATGGTGGAGCCTCATTCAGTTCTGATCCGATTTATACTGGACTTGCTCCTGCCAATTATCAAGTAGTGGTGCAGGATGCCAGGGGTTGTGAAGAAGAAGATGCGATCATGATCGTGCAACCACCTGAATTTCAAATAGTTGTGCAACCAATGCTGGAAGTTGAACTGGGCGATTCGATACAACTTGTCACTCAAGTAAACGTCCCGATCGATCAGATTACTTCGGTCACATGGACTCCATCAATTGGTTTGAGCTGCGATGACTGCCTCAATCCAATGGTAACTCCCCTGACTACCATGACTTATTTTGTGGAAGTGAAAACGGAAAATGGCTGTGCCGATGAAGCACCTATTTTGTTGCGGGTAAACAAGGAACGCCATATTTATGTACCAAATGTTTTCTCTCCAAACGGGGATGGCGTTAACGATATTTTCATGATTTTTTCCGATACTAAAAGTGTCGTGAATGTCAACTCTTTTATAGTGTTTTCACGTTGGGGGGAACAGATTTACCAATACTTTAATTTTGAACCAAATAATCCACAGTACGGCTGGGATGGTATGCACCGGGGACAACCTATGAACTCTGAAGTGTTTGTCTGGTTTGCAGAAATCGAATTTATTGACGGTGAAGTGAAAATCTTTAAAGGAGATGTGACGATTGCTAAATAATTAAGAATTAAGAATTAAAAATTGAGAATTGAGAATTGAAATGAAAGTCAAGTATTGAATTTTCAAGTTTCTGATAATCAAACAATTAGCGTTGACAACTTTTTAAAAGTTGTCAACGCTTTGTTCAATTATTAATTCTCAATTTCAATTTAAAAAACTGTCATCGGCGATTCCTGCCTATTTCTGTATATTTAAGCCTGAGTAAAATTAAATCACCTGTTACAACTTCAAGTATGAGGACTGTTGTCTTGTTCCTCTTTTTCTCCAGTTTCCTAAATCCCGTCTTTACCCAAGGCTTTTTGGGTATCAATACGGACTTCAAGCGTATCGATATCCCTTTTGAGTACGAAAACAACCTGATCGTTGTGGAGGTGGTTTTTAATAAAGTATTTCCGTTAAAATTCATTTTCGATACTGGGGCAGAAAATACCATCTTGGCAAAAAAGGAGTTTGCGGACATCCTTGGCATTCCTTATGAACGGGAATTCAAATTGATGGGGGCTGATATGAAAACCGAACTGACCGCCTACCTAATTCGCAATATCCACCTCCATACCGGTGAACTAGTAATGCCACGACATTCAATGCTAGTGCTCGACGATGATTATTTTCGTTTTGAAGAAGTAGCAGGACTAGAAGTTCATGGGATTTTGGGTGCTGATATTTTCAGGAATTTAGTGGTGAAGATCAATTTTGAAAGGAAATTAATTACGCTTACCAAGCGACGTCATTTTAAACCACCTAAAGATTACGAATCAGTGCCCATTGAAATTGTCAGGAGTAAACCATATTTGATAACGAATCTAAACCTGAAACAGGACAGCACCGTAAAGGTGAAATTATTGATAGATTCGGGCGCAATGGTAACGTTGCTTGTCAATACCAATACCCATCCTGACCTTCACCTTCCTCCAAATGTATTAAGGGGAAACCTTGGAGCTGGCCTCGGCGGCTTCATTGAGGGGTATATCGGAAGGATAAAAACGCTGGAATTTGGGTCTTATCAAATCAATGAAATAGTGGCTAATTTCCAAGAAATTGATTCAATGATGGATGTTTCAATCCTCAACGGAAGGCATGGTATTTTGGGTAATCAATTGTTGAAAAAATTCCATTTGATTATTGATTATCCAAGAGAAACCCTCTACCTAAAAGCCAACCGAAAATTCAAAAAGTCAATTGAGTTTGATAAAAGTGGAATCGTAGTAATAGCGGCCAGTGTGCATCTAGACAGTTACCTGATCCATGAAGTTATTCCCGGTACTCCTGCTGCTGAAGCTGGACTCCTACGAGGGGATAAAATAATATCGATCAATGGCTGGCCCCAAGGATTTTTGACTTTGGGTAGTATCAACAAAATTCTCCGTAAAAAAGAAGGCAAACGGATAAGGATGCGGATAAGAAGAGATGGTGTGAAAATGGTTTTCAGCTTTAAATTACGGAACTTGATTTAGAAAGCTTAATTTCGTTATTCGTTATTCGTTATTCGTTATTCGTTATTCGTTATTCGTTATTCGTTATTGAACCAATCCTACGACACGTTCAAGGTCATTTTTTGTATTGAATAAATGTGGTGCAATACGCATGGCATTTCCCCGGAACGAAACAAAAATATTATTGTCCAACGCATTTTTCTTCACTGATTCTATGTCTAAGTTTTCAGGTAACCTTACACCGAATAAATGGTGTCCTCGGTAACTTTCATTCTCGATCCAACAACCATTATTCCTTAATTCTTCAATTGCATCTGAGGTAATTGATTTGCAATATTCCTGAATATTTTCTGGCCTCCAATCCAATATTAATTGCAAAGCTTTTTTCATCATTGGAATAGCAATGAACTGACTGTTTTCTCCAACACAGAAACGATGCGCCGCAGGCTTGTACTGCGGTTGGTAATGAACGAGTTTTTGGAAATCTTCACTGTCCAACCGGTTAATCCAATTTTCTTCGATGGGTATTCCTTTGTCGAATTTTTCAGAATAGTAACCTAACCCAAAAGCATAGGATCCCAGCAACCACTTATAGCCTGCACAAATGAGTGCATCGGGTTTGATTTTTTGAACATCAAATGGAAATGCCCCAACTGACTGTGTGCCGTCAATGATGAGCAATGCTCCAACTTCATTGGTTTTGTTCCTGATTTTTTCCAGATCGAACAAGGTGCCGTCGGCCCAATGTGTCTGGGGAGTTGAGACAGCAACTGTTGAAGGATCGATATTTTTGAGCAGTTCTTCATTCCATTTTTCACCCCTGTTGACAAGTGAATCTGGTGCTTTTATGATCCGCAAGGTGCAGCCACTTTCATCGGCCAGCCGTTGCCACGAGTAGAAATTGCTGGGAAACTGTTCTTCCAACAAAACGATATTCTGCCCAGGTTTTGGAGATATGTTTTTTATGACATTGGCAATACCATACGAAACAGACGGAAGGATGGCAATGCGTTGGTGATCGTTTGAATTTATCAATTTGGCGAAGAGTTTTTTCACCTCTTCGACTGGGTTGAAAAAATCTGCTGGAAAAATTTCCCAAGGATGCTTTTTGTTTGTAAGACCCTCAATGCCAGCCGTTTCTACTTCATTTGGAAGAGGCGACATATAGGAGCAGTTCAGATAAGTGATGTGATCGGGAATGGAAAATTTATCTTTTTGGCAGGCGATCATATTTATCAGTGTTTATTTTTTGCGAAAATAAACAACTTTGATCGCTTCTCGGCGATCACCAATTATACCTTATCGAAAGCTGGAAAAGGCGGTTGAAATCTTTGGCGGAATTATTTTTTATTACATCAATCAAACCTGTGTTATAAAATAAGTTCACACCATATTTTGATGAAAAATCATAACCTATTCCAAAAGAACCAGAAAGGTCAAAATATGATAAATTGGATTTACCTGCTGTATCGGCAAGCGCAAGTGGTCCTGGCTGGGAAATGAATTCTTCATCATATGAATTGATAAAATTCAAAACCCCACCATTAAAATTACCACCAGAAGAGGCAACCAGCAAAAGTCCTGCCTGCATTCCAGCAGAGAATCGCAATCTTTTTATCCGGTAAGAAAGCATGACCGGGAGCTGAAGATAATGCAAGTCCAGCCTGTCTAATTGTTCGGTACGGGCAGCATTTGGGAAATTAGCTGAGAGGTCGTTTGATAAGTCGAGAAAGCTGACATTGGAATATGCAACATCGGTGATGGCTTCAAATGAGCCACTACCTGAGCCAAGGTCAGTTTCCTGTAATTCAATCAAAAAAGAAAGTGGCTGACTGATATACGCATAGCCCAAACCAGTCTCAATTGAAAAATTGTTTTTTCCAATTGGAATACTCGCTAATATGTTTGCACCAAGACCTCTTGCATGGTTGTCGTTCCTGAATAATGCTGAACCTTGGACTATTAAATTAAATGGTTTTTTCTTGTTAATGCTAACTGGGATGGAGGGTTGGACTTCCGAGTCATATTTAACTGCCCTAACCGGTGAAACAGCAATTAAACCTGGCGTTTCTAATCGGTTTTTACTACTACCTATTTGATCATCAATTATCTTTTCATTTATATAATCAACTTGGCTTTCAGGATTGTCCAATTGAATATCTAATGTGTTGGCGTACGATTCTTTTTCTGTAAATGCAGTATTTTGTATTTTTTCAGGATCAATATCTTTTAACTTCTTTTCGGTGTTTTTTTGTGCTGTTTTTTTATTGGAAGAATGATTGTTGACTTTATTTTCTGAGGTCAATAAATCGTTATTTAATGGTTCAGTTTGTTCTGTGGGTTTTAGAATAGTTTCAGCAGTTATGTTATTATTTATTTCAATAATATTCTCATCTGGAACATGAACTATCCAAAGTCCAATTAAAGATGCTGCAACGGCAATGCCACCTGTATACCACCAAAAAACGAATCGGCGCTTTTTATTTCTTACCGGCATTTCCTGATCGAGGATGGCTTGCATTTCCTGCCAAGCCTGATCGGTAAACTCCCCATCGATATGTGTATTTTTATCCTGCATAACTTCTCAATTCATTTTGCGTTATCATTTGCTTTAATTTCTTGCGGGCAGCGGACAAATGCCATTTTGATGTGCCGTCGCTGATGCCTAGTTGCAACCCGATTTCTTTGTGGGAATAACCTTCGATGGCATACAGTCGGAAGACTTGTCTTGTTGCTTTAGGCAATTGGTCCACGAATATTAATAAGTCATCAAAATATAGGTTTTGATCTGGACTGGTTGGTTCGGTTTCGTCCCGTTCTTCAAAAACCAAAAAATGGATAGATTTGGATTTCCCACGATAATAGTCTGCTAAACTATGCCAGACCAACCTGCGGATCCACCCTTCCAAACTGCCCTTAAAGGAATAAAGATGGATTTTTTTAAATACTCTCAAAAAACCATTGTTGACGATAGTCATGGCCTCATCCCTGTCGTTAGTTCGGCGCATGCACATGCCCATCATCGTCGAGAAATAATGGAGGTACAGTTTTTCCTGCCATGACCGCTCATTGGCGATGCAGCCTTGAACAAGGTCTTCCTCCGTATATTTTCGATTAAATGGCAATGGCTTATCTTGTTGTTAATTTGATGAAATCTTAATGTTTACTTTTGCTCCATAAGGTGATGCCGACCCTGACCGCAAACCGCTGAAAAGTCAAGTCCCTTACCTCCACATCTCCATTGAACAAATCTCTGGTAAATGATGCTTTTTGCAATTTTATTCCTGCATCAATATTGACATCCACACCTTCTTTTGTTGAGGTTCGGAAACCAATGGCAGGATAAACCAGATAACCGCCTTTTGCTTCATTAATCCCGATGCTTTCTCGCTTGAAGGCAATGCCGTAACCACCGTTCAGTGCAATATAATAGGCCGCTGGTTTCTTCTTTATCGGGAGGTAAGTTCTGATGTCCACAAAAATGGGATAAATTGTTTCACCACGTCGGGCGTAATTGTCAAGTCCCAGGCCGATCCCTATCCCCAATGATTGTTTGAATTGATAACCACCAATGGCTGATATGCCAGCACCCAAGGCAAGACCGGTGTCATCATTCCTTCCCATAGCAAAAGCCAATTGTGAAATGACATACCACCCATTGGTGCGGGGTTTCAAGTAAGTTCTTTTCTTTGGAGAATAGGGCTTTGCGGTTTCGATGGTCCGTCCATCGGACACCTCCTGGATTATCCTATTGATATCTTCAGACAATATTTCTATTTCATTGCCGTCGGCTTGGCGTAGAATGAGTTTGCTGTTTTGTTGATATTTGATGATTTCACCTACTAACCTGTCTCCGTTGTTCAGGATAATTACATCACTTGGGCTTTCTTGTGCAAAAACTGACAAGGACACGCACACAATAATTAAAGAGATAATAACTGGTTTCATGAAAATGGTTTTGAAGTTTTAGGTTTCCTATTAAACGTTCGGTTTTGCCCAATTGTGGTGGGCATGAGCCAAGGTAACAAGGAACTTCCAATTTCATAAAGGATTTTAATGAAACACCATTAGGTAGGAAAGACAGCTAAGCATTGTAGAAAGGTTGGGGTTTAGGTAGGTAGGATTATTTCAATGGTTCGTGGAGGTTTTAGACACGAATTTTCACAAATCACACAAATTGTTGATTATCTATGTTTTACGAAGTAAGATTTGTGCAATTTGTGAAAATTTGTGTCTTGTTAACTTCCTTATTCTCAGCGATTTATAAAATCGCCACGGAGTATTGTTATTTTACACGTTCCTAATTTAATTATGAGTGGAACCATCGGGCAGGGTCGCAATAACAGCATAAGTATCGCCTTTATTGGACATGATTTGTTCCCAGAGTTTGCTAGGCTTGGATTTGAAAAGATAATTGGGGTGCATTCCGGCGATGACCCAAGATTTCAGTTTCATTTCTTCTTCTAACTGCCCTTCTGTCCAGCCGGAATAGCCAACAAAAAAGCGGATGTTTTTTGGTAAAATGAGTTCAGATGTGATAAGGAATTTTAGTTTTTCAAAATTGCCGCCCCACCAAACACCCTTGCAAACCTGCAGGCTATCTTCTAACAAGTCCCCCATGTTGTGGACGTAATGGATCGTGTCAGTTTGCACGGGGCCTCCATAATAGACCGGAGCATTAAATGCAGGAAAGTCAGCGATGAGTTCGTCCACGCTCATGTCCAATTTTTTATTCAGGATAAAACCAAGGCTTCCTTCATCGTTATGTTCGCAAAGTAAAACCGCAGAACGCTTGAAATTGGAATCAAGCATAAATGGCTCCGAGAGCAAGACATCGCCGGTTTTTACTTTTTTCTGGATCATTGTTTTAGTTTGCCGCCAATATGCGGTAAGAATTTCTAAAATTCAAATTTAATGAAGCGATGAACTAGGAACAGGACATTTATACTTTAAGTTTGCTTAGTTTTCATACTAATTTACAATGTACTAAAGTGCTGAATTTGGGAATCGACGGTCTACCCGCATCACAAATCCACGGAGCACTTTCCCTGTGCCACCCACTTCGATAAATTCAGTGACACCATCTGCGATCATGTTTTTCATGGTCTGGGTCCAACGGACTGGGCTGGTAAGTTGGTCTACCAGGTTTTGGCGGATTGTTTCAGGATCTGTTTCTGCCTTTGCATTTACATTTTGATAAATGGGACAGATTGGTTTTGAAATGTTTGTTTCGGTAATGGCCGCTTGCAGTTCCTCTTTGGCAGGTTGCATCAGCGGCGAATGAAAAGCACCACCTACTTGCAGGACGATGGCTTTTCTCGCACCGGCCTCTTTCAGTTTTTCCACAGCTTTTTCAATGCCGGGGACTGATCCCGAAATAACCAATTGGCCAGGGCAGTTGTAGTTGGCTGGCACGACCACTTCATCGATGGATTCACAGATCTGTTCAGCTATTTCATCTTCGAGGCCAAGTACGGCAGCCATGGTGCTTTCAACTGCTTCGCAGGCTTTCTGCATAGCCAAGGCCCGTTGCTGCACCAATTTCAAACCATCAGCAAAAGATAGTGCTCCTGCAGAGACTAGAGCAGAAAATTCTCCAAGTGAATGCCCTGCCACTGCTTTTGGTTGGAAGTCATCACCAGCCATTTTAGCTTTGATAATGGAATGGAGGAACACGGCAGGTTGGGTGATCTTGGTCTGTTTCAGATCCTCGGCTGAACCTTCGAACATGACATCCGTGATAGCGTAGCCAAGTATTTCATTGGCTTTTTGGAATAAGTCTTTTGCTAAACCGTTGGTCTCGTACAAGTCTTTGCCCATACCTTCAAACTGGGAGCCTTGGCCAGGGAAAATGTATGCTTTCATAAAATGATTGTTGGTGAATCGTTTTGGATTAGAAATTAGAAACTGGTAATTAGTTTTTCAAGCTGCCTCAATTTCTAATTTCTTAATTTCCAATTTCAAAATACTAGTGCAGTTTCGTTCCGATCAAATTCATAAATTCTGCCCTCGTTTCTTGAACTTCAAATTGGCCACGAAAGGCAGAAGTAGTTGTCACGGAATTCTGTTTTTGTACCCCTCGCATCATCATGCACATGTGCATGGCTTCAATAACAACGGCTACTCCGAGTGGTTTGAGTGTATTTTCAATGGCTTCAACGATCTGCAAAGTGAGGCGCTCCTGCACCTGTAGCCTACGTGCAAAAACATCGCAAACTCTAGGTATTTTACTCAAACCAACAATATAGCCGTTGGGGATGTATGCCACATGGGCCTTTCCTAAGAATGGCAACATATGGTGCTCGCAAAGAGAATAAATTTCAATGTCTTTGACAACAACCATTTCACTATAATCTTCTTTGAACATGGCGGAACGAAGTATTTCTTCAGCGTCCATATCATATCCTTGGGTAAGAAACTGCATGGCTTTGGCTGCCCGCTCGGGTGTTTTTAAAACGCCATCGCGGTTAGCATCTTCTCCGATGCCCTCAATGATAGATCGATAGTTTTCAAGTAATTGGCTGGTAATTTCTTCGTTGTAATTTTCTTCTTTTAGGTAAGACATCTCAAGTGTTTTCACGATATAGGAATTATACAAAGGTTTTAAAGGACAGGCAAGATAACATTACTATGGTTAGAATGTTTAAACTGAACAGCGGAAAGGGTAAATGGGAAGTCGTAACCTTTTAACCGTTTAACAATCAAGCAGTTCTACGCCTTATTCCTCGCCAAAATATTCGACAGAGATGTTCTCTGTTTCACAAAGTTTGATGCAGTGAAGTTGGCAATCTTTGATGTATGGCTCAAGCTGTTGCCAAAAAAGTATAGCGAGATTCTCGGTGGTGGGTTGCATACCTTTTGGAATAAATTCCACATCGAGGTTGAGGTTGGAATGATCTACTTTATCAATTATTTCCCTCTTTATTAAATTGCTGAGTAGCTTAACGTCCATGACGAAACCAGTTACTGGATCAGGGGATCCCTTAACCGTGATAAACAACTCGTAGTTGTGCCCATGCCAATTGCGATTGGAACACTTGCCGAACATGGCCTGGTTTTTTTCTTCACTCCAAGCTTCGACCCATAGCTTGTGTGCTGCGTTGAAACGTTCTCTCCTTGTTAGGTAAACCATTGATTGTTCGACAGTTATCAAGTCCGGCAATTGAGTTTTGACCAAAAATAAAAGTTAAAGGGAAAGTGCTCAATTGCAGAACAATAAAAACGGCTGCAAAGGTATAAAAAACAGTTGGCAGTTGTCAGCAGGGGAGCTAATCGTTGTTTCGCACAACTTAATCTATTTATTTGTCGGATTTGCGCGCTAATTCTGCAATATTGCGTAAAATTTTTTCTCAAACGAATGAACCTGTCTATTGAATCATCCTCATGGAAGCGGATTTTTCACCTGCTTAGTAAGCCGGTGGTTTACCATTCCATATTTTGGATTACTGTATTACTCTTTTATTCAGGTTTTGAGATGTGGGTCACGGGAAACAACCTCTTCTACGTTTTTAGCAATAATGTGATCAAATTGATCATCCTTGGGATTGCTGTTTATTACAATATCTATGTACTGATCCCGAAGTATTTGGCTCAGAAAAAGATCACCCACTATTTTGGTTTTTTCATCTTGTTGGTGCTGGTGGTTACGCCAATCGAGTCGTTCCTTATTTTTAGCAATTCTGAAAGTTTGCCAGAAGTTCAAGCCCAGATTCAAAGGGATCTTAACCTGACTTTCGTGCTTAATTTTTTCGTAGTGGGAACCTCCTCTCTGGTAAAAATTACTGTTGACTGGTTAAAAAGCCAGCGTGAAAAACAAGAGTTGCAGACCCAAACCATGCAATCGGAACTGCGATTTCTAAAATCCCAAATCAACCCGCACTTTCTTTTTAATACCTTGAACAGCCTTTACGCCTTGACCTTAAAAAAATCTGACAAAGCACCGGACATCGTATTGAAACTATCTGAGATGATGCGCTATATGTTGTACGAATGCAATGTGCCGCTTGTTCGGTTGAACAAAGAAGTCCATTATATAGGTAACTACTTGGATCTTGAGAAGCTTAGGCAAGGAGAAAACATTGATATTAAATTTGAAGTGGAAGGTACTATTTCCGATCAAAAAATTGCCCCCTTGATGTTTATGTCATTCATCGAAAACTGTTTCAAACATGGACTTGGCAATCACATTACCCCAGGCTTTGTACATATTTCACTTATCGTAGAAGGCAATAAAATGGAAGCAATCATTAAAAACAGCAAGCCCCAAAGCATGCCTAAACCACTGAACCCCCGGAGTGGGGGGATTGGCCTTGGGAATGTGAAACGACGACTCAACCTTTTATATCCGAACCGTTATTCCCTTGATATTGAGGATGCTCCGAACACATACACTGTGGACTTGAAAGTTTCTTTGGAAGTCTAAGATTGAAAAATTGTTATTTTTATATGAATTTAAACGACTGATTTTCAGTATTTTTGACCAATCATTTGCTAATAAATAAACCATCATAAATAAATAAATAAAATGATTAATACCATCATCGTTGACGACGAACCTCTTGCACTCGACGTGCTTGAAACCTATGTAGAAAAAATGCCCGAATTGAACCTTGTCAAACGCTGTAGCAATGCATTTGAAGCCAACGAGGCTTTAAAAGAGCACGACGTGGACCTCATGTTTCTCGACATACAAATGCCACAACTAACAGGCATCGATTTTTTGAAATCATTGACACATCCTCCATTGGTTGTATTCACCACGGCCTATTCCAACTATGCGATCGAAGGGTTTGAGTTGAATGCGATCGATTATTTGTTGAAACCGATTTCATTGGAGCGGTTTATTAAAGCAGCTAACAAATCCATTGAACAGGTTGAATTGCGAAGAAAAGAAAATGCGGCTCACGTCGATATGAACGGCCCCGAAGATTTCACTTTTGTGAAGGCTGATAAGAAATATATTAAGGTGAAATATTCAGAAGTGCTTTACATTGAAGGATTGAAGGATTATGTGATTATCCGCATGGAAAAAGGCAGGGTTATAACATTACAGACCATGAAAAGCTTGGAAGTGAAGCTGCCTTCTAAAATGTTCAAGCGCATTCACAGGTCGTATATTGTAAATATTGACCAGATACAGGCCATCCTTGGCAATATGGTGGAAGTGATTGAAAAGGGCCAGGTAAAGCACCTGCCTATCGGCAAGAATTATCGGGAAGAACTACTGGCTTTGGTGAACAGCCACAAGCTTTAGATTGGGTAAGAGGGTGTGCGTTCTTTCCAAAAGGGTGGGAATTAAATTCCCACCCTTTTGGAAAGAACGCACATGCAAACTACTAATGAAACCTGATCGGTTTTTTATCGAAAGGGTTCAAGGCGGTACCTTCAACTTTAGCTTCAGCCTCTATTCGGTATTCAGATTTTACTTTGCGAATTACTTTTGCCACTTTGGTCAGGCCGCTGGTGAGGAAATTTTTATCACCAAATTCATCAATTGGGGAATCGACTTTCTGGAAAGGTAGGGTGAACCCAATTTCGACCATTCCTTCGGCTGGAACTTCCAGGGATTTATCAATCTCCATTTCTCCTAAAACATATTCATCCACGAGCTTTTCTTTACCTCGCCCACGGCTAAATTTTTCGATCATGGCAAGTTTAATGAACTGGACTTTTTGTTCGTTTTTTGAATAAAACCTGATTTTACCACTCACGGCCTCAACTTCTTCGAATGCTATATCAGGTAAAACCAGTTCCAATTTTACCCCTTCAATTCCCAGCCATTTTTTTACTTTCTTGAACATTGTTGTTGATTTACGGCGGACGACAGACGGATTCACGGCGGACGCTATAAAAGCTGTAGAGGGGGGAATAACTTTTAAAACCCGAAAGTTCCAATTATCTACTATGCCCGTCCTCTGTAAACCGTCCGTCGTGAATCTGTCAAACAAACCTCCGGTGCCAACTTTCGTTGAGGGGCTTGAGCCATTTTTCTTCCAACTCACCTTTTGTTTTGACCAAATTATCGAAAACAAGGGTGGAGTCAGTTATCGTTCCACTGCGATAGAGGTTGGGGAATTCATTACTGGAGGCCGTTTTTACTTCTTCGCCATCTTTCCAGGCAAAGGTCATCCGATCGAAAAGATCGATGCCGTACTCCTGTTCCAATTGCTGCATGAAATGCACACTTGAATCGATCGAGCAACCGCTAGCACCAGCGTTACTTTCATCAACCATTAATACCAAGAACCGACCGTACAGCACATCACCATGTGCCCTTAGTTGACGGTTGTGACTCGCCCAGCTTTTGGCAAAGCTGTTCACTTGTTCTTTCAATTGCGGAAGCTCGCTCCCGTTGAATGTTCGGTTCGATTGGTATATCCAGACCCTTGTGCTGGCTGGCAAATCAATGTTTGTCATTTTTTATCTTTAGATTTATGAACACAAAGATGACAAGTTTCATGGGACTTAAGTAGTTTGTGTAATAAATAAGTTGTGTTTTTGATTTCTTCTCCAAGGGGTTTCAACCCCTTGTTTTCATACGACGACAAGGGGTTGAAACCCCTTGGAGGAAGCCTAAAAATGGGAATAAACTTATTACAGTTTTATACACTCCCTAAAACCCTGTCACCTAACCCTTTTTGAGAACCTCAATCATCCTGTCAATCTCCTCTTTTGAATTATAATAATGTGGGGAAACCCGCATGGCCCATTCCACTCCTTTTTCGGTGAAATCAATGACTGCGTTGACCGTTCTCGCAAACCCGGCATTGATATTGGCTTTTTTCAAAGCTTGGCTGAACTGGCTGGGTCGACCAGTCTCGTGGTGTGCAGTGACAATGCCGCATTTTTTCTTTCCCAGGTCCAATACTTTCCAACCAGGAAGCATGGCAAGCTGTTGCCGGGTATGGGAAGCAAGTTCGCCGACTCGTGATTCGATGTTTTCCAAACCAATTTGCAGAGCATATTCTACGGCTACTTTTCCTCCTATCACAAGGGCATAGTTTTTTTCCCAATACTCAAACAGGCGTGCATTTTTCAGTTGTTCGTATTGGTTTGCACCTATCCAATTGGCACCTCCAAGGTCTGGGAAAAAGGATTCCAGGCCAGCTTGTAATACACGGTCAGAAACATATAAAAAACCTGAACCTCTTGGGCCACGAAGCCATTTCCGCATGGTGGCACTTAGGAAATCGCATCCGATTTTTTCAACATCAAGAGGTAACTGCCCAGCAGATTGGCAAGCATCTACCATATACCAGATTCCATGTTGCTTGCACAATGCACCGACACCTACTATATCCTGCACCAGGCCTGAGTTGGTTGGAACGTGGGTAATGGCAACCAATTTTGGATGGTGCTTCTCGATCAGGTTTTTGATAGATTCCAAATCCAGGCCACCAGTCGGTAATTTTCCTGAGCGGACGATCCGTATTTTATATCTTTTTTGTAAAAACAAGAAAGCAATCTGGTTGGAGGAGTAGTCATCATCAGTCGTCAGCAGCACATCCCCTTCCTCAAATGGAATGGCGGAAAGCGCCTTATTATAAGCCTCTGTGGCACTGGAAGCAAATGCGATGTTGACCGCTTTTGCATTCAGTAAATTTGCCACGGCGGGGTAAAACCCCTCGATGTTTTCTTTCCTTGCTGCTTCTATTTCATACCCCCCATGTAGTGCTTCTTCTTGTAAGTATTCATGCACAGCCTCAATGACGGGGATTGGTTGAAGGGAAGCGCCAGCACTGTTCAGATGTATGTGAAATTGAGTGCCTGGTGTATCATTTCTGATTTCCTGTATATCCATTTTTTTCCGATTAAAACCTATTCCAAATAATCAACAATCAAGGCTCAAGGTTTCACCATCAGCCATTGATCCAGCCATATGAAATTCCCTTTACTGTAGTTGCCTTTTTGAGTTGAAGTTACCCTATGACGCCTTTGAGGCCGAAAAATAATAAACTCCAAATTTGTAAATTGATATGGTTCATGGTGAAAAGATATATGCCTGTAAGGAAAGAAGAATTTCGCGGTATTATTAGATAATTCTAACGTTATTTCATTGATCGTTTTGATCAATCCCATTGAATGGGCTAATCCTTGAACAACTATATTATGCAAAAAAGGATCAAAGAAAAGATGACAACACTGGTTTTAATCATAATGTTGATTCATCCAAAAGTATTTACTCAATGTCGGTGTAATTTCATTGATACTTTAGCCAAGTACGATGCAGGAAACAATAAGGAACTTGAGGCACAATTGCAAAAAAGTGTTGACCTTATCCTTGATAGGAACCATTGCGATATCAGGATTAAAGTGAGACTGACAGATCAAGTTGCCAATATGGCTGCCGTATGCGAGCAAAATGGTGACAAGTACATTTATGTAAATCCAAAGTACTATCGCTGTGCCCGCGATTCGCTTTCTGAATTTGAAATGTTGGGGCCGTTGTGCCATGAAATTGGTCACCATGTACTGGGTCATCCTGATGACAAAACTGGCAGTTTGCCATATAAGGAACTTGATGCTGATTATTATTGTGGATACTATATGCACGAGATAGGAGCGAAGAAGTATGAAGCTCTCCGAGCTATTCGGTTTTTGGGATCGGATCACGATAGGCGAACCCATCCTAATAAAATAGTGAGGATGAATTCAATAATTGCAGGCTATAATCGAGCAAAATATGATTGAAGGATAAAATAATTGCAATATGACACCAATAGAAATGTAGGTTTGCTGATCACCGATCGGATTCAGCAAACTTTTTTTTATTAATAATGGCTGTCAGGGCTTTCTTATAAAACCACAAAAGGAACAAAAGGGATTATAAGGAACATAAGTAGAAGTCCAATTTTGGATTCTTTTGTGTCTCTTTTGTGTCTCTTTTGTGCCTTTTGTGGTTCAGAAGAAACGGTTGCCTAAATATTTTAGCCAAATAATTTTTAAAAGAAAACCCTTTAATGGCTTTTATATGGAAAATGATAACTCCTACGTGGAAAACAGCCTATTTTTATATTAATGTTAATATTCTTGCTAAATTGCAGAAATAGAATATAGTCCTTCTGATTTATCCCACTCGTATGTTATTTTCAACAACTATTGTATTATAGGCATTTCTTTGACCCAATATTAATGATCCACCCTCTTCGCAAATCATGAAAAAACGTCTTGATCATTGGTTGCTTAGCAAGGATAGTATTTCCTATCAAACTGACTTTATCGTATTGGCAAATATTGCTATTGCCTGTTGGGTTATCTATTTGATTTTATCAGGTTCGGTGATAACCATTGAAGCCAACGCAGGCCAAGGCAAGTTGACTATATTCGATGCCTTCAACACTTTGTTCTCCAGTTTTGCATCTGTCATGATTATTCTGTCGTGGCTGAGTTCAAAAGATTTGTCATCCAAGCCTGTTCAAGATGGGGGTTTTAAGAGGCCGGAATTAAGTCTGGTGTGGGCGGCATGGGCTATTTTGGTGTGGCAAACTTCAACAGTGTTTGATTTCTATGTAGCAGATACGGCTACAAAAATCTATGGAATTTCCTTTTCTTCATTAAATAATATGCTTTTTTTATGGGCGGTATCTGACTTTACTTTTATCGATGATAAAAGACTACTTAGGAAATGTGGGGTTTTCAAGTTTTTGCAGAATCGAAAATACATATCTTTTGTTACAATAACTGTGATTGTTTTATCTTTCATTTTAATATCTATTACCAGCACTGATGCATTTTTAAACTTAAAAAAAACCTTCTCAATCGAATATTTATTCGATTTTTTTTATTCATCGATATGTGTCATAATTCTATACTTGGGATTTAAAGGAATAGTAGAGGAAAGGTATATTATTAAATTTATCAGAAAAGAACCTGGTCATCTCATCAAATCGTATATTTTACAACCAATTATATTGATTCCCTTTTTTATTACATTTGTTCATGGGATTATATTGATGTTCCCTGAAACTGGTGACGGTATATTTGAGCCGGATACAAAGCACTTAGCACTTGGCATTCTCAACCAGCTTTATAGATGCACCATAGTTGTATTGTTCTTTTTATTGGAAATAAGTTGGGTGAGGATAAATAGAGATAAAATTAATAAAGAAAAGAAGAAAGACTTAGAAAAGAAAGACCGGATCATAAGTCATAAAAACAAAGAATTAGAGTTGAAAATAGAAACATTAAATAGGACTAAAGTCCAATTGCATAAAGAAAGGAATAAGCTAAAAAAGAAAGAAGGTCAAATAAGAACATTGCGAAATGAAATTTCTCATAGGTTTAAAAATCATTTGAGGGCTTTATCGGTAAGTGTGGATTACAGGATAAAAAAATATGGTTCAGACAAAAAATCTACAGTTTTTAAAGAACTTGTTGCCGAAAGGGGAAGGATAGAGGCTACGCTAAGCATTCATGAACATTTGGATAAAAAGGGTAGTTCTGAAGATGTGAATTTCTTTGACTATCTAGATGACCTGTGCTTTAAATTAAAAGATGCTTTTTATTTTCCGCCCGATGGTTTTATTTATTCGTTAGATGAAAATTCCTTGGACAAAACTATTTCTTATGCTGATGCAAGGGGGATAGGTATTTCTCTCACAGAATTGGTAATCAACACAGACCAGCACGCTTATGATTCATTGGCTGAAAAATTTGTGAAAATAACAATTAAAATGAAGGAGGAATTTTATTTGGCTGTTTCAGATAGGGGAAAAGGTGTCAGTGATTTTGACAAAATAGATTACAAACAGGGGAGAGGATTTGGATTTGTATCTGACATAATAGAGGTGCAATTACGTGGCAAATTTAAAATTTCTAACCGTGCGGATATTGAAAGTAAAAGTGGGCATTCCAATAAAGGGGTGCTGTTTGAGATAATTATTCCCGTTAATCATTTAGAGCTTAAAATAGATTGAATTGGGTGTATTTCAAAATGTCGGTGGAAACGTAGGCCGGATTTCCCAATCCGCCCTGTTTACAGCCGGATTGGGAAATCCGGCCTACCTTCTTACCGACATTTTGATATATGATCACAGACAAAAACATTAATGTAAATGAAGTCAATCCAATCCTTTCCTTAGCATTCCAGCTGCTATGCAGTTTCAATAAGATATAGGAGTATAGGGATTGTGCCTTTACAAGGAGCATAGCAATCGGCTGTTGAATATCTTTGTGAAAAAACAATAAATCCGTGATATTCTATAGCGACCTGAATAGGTTTGATAATTCGATAAAAGCAAAAGTCATGGTAAAGAATCCAACCGTTTTCGTTTTTGATGACGAGATCAGCATCAAAAACAGCATTAGGGAATTTTTGATTGAAGAAGGGTACAATGTAATTGATGCAATCAGTTATGAACAGGCAGTGACTAAGATAAACGAACAGTTTCCAAAAACACCAGTGAATTTGGCTATTTTGGATATCAAGCAAACGATAGGGACCAAATTCCTTCCTCGTTCCGTCAAACCAGAAAGAGTGGGGTTTGCCCTCGCAAAAAAAATACAAGGTCTCGATAATTCTATCCCTATTATATTTCTTACTGGGTTTGAAGATATGCAGGGAGAAGCGGACAATGTGCAACATTTTAAGTTTTTTACAAAAGGGGCAGGAACCCCGATCGGAAATCCTGATTTGATGCGGAAGACCATCGTTGAAGCATTTGAGGAGCAAGAAAACATAAAAGATTTCAATAAAGATAAAATCTGTATCAAGCACAGGGATGGTAAAAATTTTATCAAATATGTTATTAGCATCTCAGACATCCAGTATTTTAAAGGCGAGAGAAGTACCACAGACATCCATGTCAAAGGATTAAAGAAAACATTTACCTTAGCAATGAATGCTGTCAGTTTTTATTCAAAGCTTTGTAACACCATTGAAAATCAAGGAATCTCAAATACTTTTTTTAAAGTGGGTAATGGGAAATATGCGAACCTAGACCAAGTGGCCGCTTATGATTCCAGTGCTATTTATTTTGACTATGAAGTCAGCGACAAAAACAAACTCGAAATCAATACGGCAGCAGCGCATCTTTTGAACCTAAGGTTTCCATTTGTTAGAACTAGAAGGGACTGATTGGTTTATGCTCCCCTGACTGACTTTTTTTCAAAGTTATCCAATAGAGCCACCAAATCAAGGCTTCACCTTCAACCATTGATCCAGCCATCCAAAAAATTCCCGTTGCCACAGAATACTGTTCTGGGGCGAAGTTACCCAATGGCCTTCTTCGGGGAAATAAAGGAATTTGCTGGGGATGCCTCTGAG
This sequence comes from Saprospiraceae bacterium, assembly GCA_029263015.1. Lineage (GTDB taxonomy): Bacteria > Bacteroidota > Bacteroidia > Chitinophagales > Saprospiraceae > UBA6168. The sequence continues at coordinate 26,145 of JAJCYI010000208.1, forward strand.
CTGTGCAGCTTGGAACGCCTGGACTCCCTCGCTTTCCGGCACCCTAAAGTCTTTTCCACCTTGGATGACCATGATTGGTGTGTCCCAGTTTTGTACATATTTATGCGGCGAATCCAGTTTCCAAGTTTCAGGTAGATCGTTTTGCCAATATGGGCCTCCGAGATCGTGGTTGGCAAAAAACATTTCCTCGGTGGTGCCGTACCAGCTTTCCAGGTTGAACAGGCCATCATGGGAAATGAATGATTTGAATCGCCCTTCGTGATTGCCGGCCAGCCAATAAACTGAGTAGCCACCAAAACTTGCGCCCACAGCACCCAGGTTATCCTTGTCCACATAAGGTTCTTCTGCCATTTCATCAATAGCGGAAAGCAAGTCATTCATGGCCTGACCGCCCCAGTCGCCAGCAATCTGGTCGTTCCATTCCTGCCCAAATGAGGGCAACCCCCTTCGGTTGGGTGCTACCACGATGTAACCATTAGCTGCCATCATCTGAAAATTCCAGCGGTAACTCCAAAATTGGCTAACGGTGCTTTGGGGGCCACCCTGGCAATAAAGTAGGGTAGGGTACTCTTTTCGGGAATCAAACCCTGGAGGATAAATGATCCAGGTAAGCATGTCTTTCCCATCGGTTGTTTTAATCATGCGTTTTTCAACCTTGCCCATTTCGGTCTCCCGAAGAGAATTTTTATTAGTGTAAGTGAGTTGGGTGGAACGGCCCGTTTCAAAAGGCAATGCTACCAACTCATGTGGCTCAGACATAGAGCACCGCCTGGAAATGATGCTGTTTTTTCCCATAATGAATGGTCCATGATTAAATGTGCCGCTGCTCACTTGCTCAATTTCGTTGCCGCGGGCAGCATCTAAGTAACAAAGTTGGTAAGTGCCATTTATTGCGCTTTCAAAATAAATGCGGTCGTTCCCCTTCCATGCAGGGCTACTGGCATTCTGGTCGAGGCCAGCGGTTGCCTCCTGCTTTCTTTTGGTAATAAAGTCATAAATAAAAATGCGGTGACGGTCACTTTCGTAACCAGCTTCTTCCTGACTTTCCCAAGCCAAGAACTGTCCATTTGGGGAGAAGGCCGGGTTGAGGTCGTAACCCTCCATTCCCTGCGTGAGATTGGTTGTTTCGCTTGACAAAATATTGTACAGATAAATGTCAGAGTTGGTGCTAACGCTATAATCTTTCCCACGGATTTTCTTGCAAGTGTAAGCAATTGTATTCCCGTCGGGGCTCCAGGCAATCTGTTCCATTCCCCCGAATGGTTTCAGCGGCGAATCATGTGGTTCGCCCATGATATTTTTTGGTTCGCTTCGCAATTCGCCTTTCAGATAATCAACAATAAAAATATTGCTGTACAAACCATCCTCCCATTCGTCCCAGTGGCGGTACATCAACCCGTCAATGACTTTTGCATCGGCCTTTTTGAGGTCAGGGTGACGGTCTTGGGTCGTTTTGTCGTATTTCACATCTGCAATAAATAAGATCTTTTTTCCGTCAGGTGAATAGTGAAATCCATTCATTATTATATTGGAAACTTGCCTGGCTTCACTCCCGTCCGGTTTCATTTCCCAAAGATTGCCTTTATGCAGGAAGCCGATTTTATTTCCATCGGGTCGGAACTGTGCGTCACCTTCACTTCCTTCCATACTGGTCAACCGAACAGCATTCCCTGTATCGCTTCCATCAGTGCTGATTGCGTATAAATCACTACTGCCGGTGTTGCCTTCTACATCATAATAGCGGACGCTATAAACGACGGTTTTGCCATCAGGCGAGACGTCATTTAGGCCGACTCTGCCCAATTGCCACAGCAGTTCTGGGGTCATGGTGTTTTGAGAAAAAAGGTTTTGGAAAAAAAGTAAGGAGAGTAGAAAGAAGATGTGTCGTTTCATGGTCGAGTATTTATTATTAAAAATGTGGGCTAAAGTAGAGAAAAACCAACAGTTCAGAAATGAATACATTTGCGCTAAATTGAATATTATGAAATTTGCATACATCCTCTTTTTGTTAATCTGTCTGGCGGCCTGTCAAAACCAAGATAGCAAGGGCAATACTTCTGGCGATGGAACTGCCAATGAACAAACGATCCCCACTAGCCAAAAACCACCAGTAGCACCTAGTTCTGAAAGTCCTGAACAACTCAGGAATCTAGCAAGGAATATACTCAGAATGGAACTGCCCAATACTTTTGCAGAACAGCGGGGCGATCGCCAGGCTGTAAAATCTTATTCATTTAAAGTTCAAAAGAACAATGGTAGGCCGACGTGGATCATCAAAGAAAAATTGCACGATAGTGCGACCAATAAACTTTATACTGGGTCGGACTATATGTTGTTGTGGGAAGTGGTAGATGCTAATTCGATTCAGATTGTCAACACACAAGATGGTAAATGGACTGGAATAAGTATCCGTCCAACTCCAGGTAATACGTTTGTATATCACCCATACACACAAGAACCTGATGTGGCCGTTACTGAGGTGGTTATTGGTTGGTACGATCATTCACAAGATCAGACTTTGCTCCGGCTATACACCAACTTGAAGCAGCTGGCTGACAAAATGGGGGAATGGGATTTTGAAAAATGAGGGACTGTAGGCTTAAAGAATCAGCAAATCGATTCGCTAATTATCTTTTGCCAAAGTGCATTGTTAGGAATCTGGAATATTATTATATTTGTCACCAATATTTCATGAGCACACATCGCACTATTGGCAGCGCTCAAAAGACAAATACGATATATCAAGCACTAAATGCCAAAGTATTTTTTTGTATTCCTGATATTCTTACCACATTGCCTTGTCGGCCAACAAGGCGCTGATTCTCCTGTTGAATTTAATCTTCCCAATCACCATGAATTAAAACTTTTGGGCAATTTTATCAACACCGATTACCCAGACTTGGCTCCTTTCCAATATGCCTCTAAGCTGTATTATTCTTCTTTCGAATTCGATGAAATAAATGGAACACTGGTCAGTCGGGTATTCACGTCTTTGGGCGAATCACCGTCATTATTATTTGATGATAATCCGAAAGAGAAAAAACTAAATATGGCATATACCGCCATAACCATTACCGGGAAACGAGTTTACTATACACTTTATGAGGAAGACGGAACGGAAAGCGTGGTCAAAAGTGAAATATGGTATAAGGATAAAAATTACCGAGGGGAATGGGGCGCTCCGAAAAGGCTTCCCAGATCATTTGGATTGCACAACCATTTGACTTCCCAACCTGCTACTGGAATTATTCGGAATTCAAGAAAAGAGGTACTGTTTTTTGTATCGGACAGACTGGGAGGCAAAGGAAAATTAGACATATGGGCCTGTTATATCCAGGACGATGGTTCTTTTGGCCAGCCCTACAACCTGCCGTTCAATACTTCGGATGATGATATTTCCCCCTATTTTGACAATGTCAGACAGGCTTTGTTTTTTAGCTCAAAAGGACATTTGTCATTGGGTGGGTTTGATATTTTAAAAACAAGAATTAGGGAGGACGGAATATGGACTAATCCAGAAAACCTGGGGCGACCCATCAATTCCTTTTACGATGATATTTTTTTCTCGCTTCACAATAAACGGGATATTTGCTATTTCTCTTCTGACCGTCCTAATGAATCCTGTCCTGAAACAGAGCCAGCTTGCCGAGATTTTGATATTTATCAAGCGGCGTTAAAAGCGACACTTAAAGTTTTTATATACGATCAATCTGACAATTCCTTATTAATTGGCTGTAATGTCGAACTAGTTGATTTGAAAAATGGAAAAGTCCTTTCTACCTATTTAAACTTGGATGGAAATTATGCTTCGATGGGTATGGATAAAGGTGAAAATTATCAGCTTATCGTCAGTAAACCAGGATATTATCCAATTTTTGAGGGATTTAGCCCAGACGGTTTGAATGTATTCAAACCTGTAGTTCGTGAAGTGTTTTTGAAGAAGATGTGATAAGGAATGAGTTCTAAATAAAACATACAACTATGCTTCATCTTTTTGTCCCACTCTTTGTTGCCAAAATGGTTGTTATGCTTGGCATGACGCCCGTTTTGACGCCTCGATTGGAATAAAAATATTTCCCTTACTTGTACCTTTTATTCAAACCTCATTCCTAAGGATAAAAAAAGCCCTTGCGAATAAATCACAAGGGCTTAACTTTTGGCGGAGAGGGAGGGATTCGAACCCCCGGTACCTCGCGGTACGACGGTTTTCAAGACCGTTGCAATAAACCAGGCTCTGCCACCTCTCCATTTTTTGGCTTTTTAATATCTGAACATTTTCAGACGGACTATTGTCGTTTGCCAAGTCATTTTTTAAAAGCGGACGCAAATGTATAATCCTATTTGGAAAAATAAAACCCAATAGGGGAAGAAAAATTCAAAATCCAGTATTGGAACAAGTTCAAATCCAAATGGCCGCAATTTTCTCGCAATACATCGCAGCCATTTGGATTTTTCTAAGGAACGGTGATTAAATAAATTGACATTCTTTGGGTAGGTTATTTTGGTCTTATTTTTTTCTTTAAAAGAAGGAGTATTGTTGATACTATGACTGATTTTAAAGAAAAAAATAAGGGCAAAATAAGCAGCCAAAAATGTAAATTTATTTAATCACCGTCCCTAATAGCGGTGCTTAGTTAACGATATCCCGGCCAATGCTCTCGTAATGAAAACCGGTGCCTTGCATGGAATCAACATCATAAAGGTTTCTCCCATCAAAAATGACTGGGTTTTTCAGGAGTTCTTTCATCACATCAAAACTTGGTGTGCGGAAAACACTCCATTCCGTAACGATAGCCAATGCATCTGCACCGATCAATGCTTCATACTGATCTTTTGCCATATTCACTTGACCATTATACTGTGCCTGCACATTGGGCATGGCTTCTGGATCGTAAGCAATTACCTTAGCTCCGGCTTTTATCAAATCCTCTATCAAGTAAAGCGCAGGTGCCTCCCGTATATCGTCGGTATTGGGTTTGAATGCCAACCCCCATAAGGCGATGGTCTTGCCTTTTAGGTTGTCTCCAAAATGGGCTTTTATTTTATCGGTCAACCTGTGTTTCTGAATCTGGTTGACATTCATGACTGACTTTAATATCTTAAAATCATAATCATAATCGCTAGCCGTTTTGGCCAGTGCCTGCACGTCTTTTGGAAAACAAGAACCACCGTACCCCACGCCAGGGAAGAGGAAGCGTTTGCCAATTCGAGTGTCGCTGCCCATTCCTGATCTTACGGAGTCAACATTTGCACCTACTTTTTCACAAAGATTGGCAATCTCATTCATAAATGAAATACGGGCAGCGAGGTACGAGTTGGCTGCGTATTTGGTCATTTCAGCGGAACGTTCGTCCATGAAATAGATCGGATTGCCCTGACGGACGAATGGCTCGTACAATTGCCTCATTACTTTTTTCGCCTTTTCTGATTTGGTGCCAATAACCACTCGGTCAGGCTTTAAAAAATCATCAACAGCAACTCCTTCCCTAAGGAATTCTGGATTCGAAACAACATCGAAAAGGTCTTCGCTCAGGTTTTTGGCAAGGATGGCGTGTACTTTTTCAGCAGTACCAACAGGGACCGTACTTTTGTCAACAATGACTTTATAATCTGTTATAATATTAGAAAGGTCATCCGCTACGCCAAGGATGTATTTGAGGTCAGCTGATCCATCTTCATCGGGAGGCGTAGGTAAGGCAAGAAAGATGATCTGGGCCTGATCTATGGCTGATTTCAGGTCGGTTGTGAAGACAAGACGACCTTGTCTTTTGTTTCGTTCAAACAGCACATCAAGGCCAGGTTCGTAAATGGGTATTTCGCCTTGTTGCATTTTGCGGACTTTATTTTCGTCAATGTCCACACAAACAACATGGTTACCGGTTTCAGCAAAACAAGTACCCGATACCAGGCCAACGTAACCAGTTCCTACAACAGCGATTTTCATAATAATATGGTTTTATTTTAGTCAGAAGAGGCGTAAAGTTATGTCTTGGGCCAAATTATTACCATCAAAATAAAATAATTCACAATTATCTTTACCCGTTTTCGATATTCCCTTAACGTGTTTGGGGATCTCCAGGTAGGGGCAAAGTAGAATACTAACACCTTGTCTTTTGATTGTTGAATCAAGCTATCTTCTTGGAAACAGATCAAAAATAAATTATCATTCTTGACTGTTTCTTTTTTTCTCTAACTTTGTTGAAAATACTCGCCATAGCCCTGCTATGCCTGCGTTTTTCGCCTTGTTAGAGAAAAAAATAATCCACCCAAGAACGTCAATTTATTTATGCACTGTTCCTTATAGAATTTGGGAATGGAAATCAATGGCTTTGTTCACAAATAGAATTTGGAAGCCCTCCAATCATTAACAGCTTTATATCTTTGGGTAAAAATGGCGAAGATGAAAAATCTATTATTGCTCTCTTGCACCTTGTTTTTCTTGCAATCTTGTGCTTTCAAACCTGGAACTTTCTCATCAACTTCCGTGCCGTCTGCTCCTGATTATTCCAAGGCGGAATATTGGGCAGCCCTTCCCTCGGTGAATGACATGGCCGACCGCATACCACAGGGCTATTCCGATAGCCAAATGGTTGCAATGGCAGATGTTTTTTTTCTGCATCCAACTACCTATCTAGGGAAAGGTGGAACGTGGAATGCTCCACTCAGTTCAGAAAAACTAAACAGAAAAACAGACGAAACAACCATCCTGTACCAAGCAAGTATTTTCAATGGTGCAGGAAGGGTTTTTGCTCCTCGTTATCGTCAGGCCCATTTAAAAAGTTTTTATACTGATGATAAAAACGCAGCAAAAGATGCTTTGGACTTGGCCTATCAGGACATCAAGCATGCTTTTCAATATTACCTTGACCATGAAAACCATGGCAGGCCCATTATCTTGGCATCGCATAGCCAAGGTGCATTGCACGCGATAAACTTGTTAAAAGAATTTTTCGATGGAAAGGGGTTGCAGCAGCAGTTGGTGGTTGCTTACATAGTAGGTTGGCCAGTGTTGAAAGAGGAATTTGAAAGTTTGCGGCCATGTGAATTGCCTGAACAAACAGGTTGCATCTGTTCGTGGCGCACATTTAAACATGGTTATTTGCCTCCAAAATACCCAACAGGGGACAGTATCCTTGTCACCAATCCATTGACATGGACAATTGACAATTCCATTGCTCCAAAAGAAAAAAACCTCGGGGCTGTCTTAAAGGGTTTTGATAAAATACACTTTCATTTAGTGGATGCTCAAATCCATGAGGGTGTTCTTTGGGCGCACAAGCCCAAATTCCCAGGTAGTTTTCTCTTTACCCGTAAAAATTACCACATTGCCGATCTTAATTTTTACTACCTAAATGTACGAGAGAACGCTGAACGCCGTGCTAATTCATTTCTGAAATAATCCACTATATTAGGCCATAAAAAAACCCTGAACGGAAATCCGTCCAGGGTTTGTATCTTAATCAAAGGTAGGCTCAATAAGTCCTATCAGTAGGTAAATCATAATTTACCAACGGTCTCCACCGCCGCCGCCGCCGCCGTATCCTCCGCCGCCGCTACGGCCACCGCCGCCGCCGCCGCCGTATCCTCCACCGCCGCCGCCACGACGACCACCGCCGCCACCGCCGCCTCTGCTTTCGCGGTCTTCAGCTTCTTTAACAACGATAGTCCTTCCGTCTATCTCTGTGTCGTGCAATCCTTTGATTGCGTTCTGTGCTTCTTCATCGTTTTCCATTTCGACAAATCCAAAACCTTTAGAGCGGCCTGTAAATTTATCAGCGATGATGTTACATGAGCCGACTGTACCGTACTCTTCGAACGCACTTTGAAGTTGATCAGACTGCGTGTCGTAGTTTAATCTTGCTACGAAAATATTCATTACAAAAAAAATTAAAAATTAAAAATTACTGAGAACCCTGTGAAAGCAAAAAAATTTAGAATCGTAAAAAGGGAATTAAATACACGTAGGCTGGAAGATGGATTGTGAGTTTGAGGAACTAACGAATACTTACTTACAGAACTAATGATTAACCGCTTAACGTACTTAAAACTTACTTGCAAATCAGTGAATTACTCAATGAACGCGGCAAAGGTAGGTTCTTTTTCTAAGGTTTGTAATTTTTTTTTCAAATAACTACTAATGCGGATGATAGATATTTCGATTATTCGCATACGAACTCGGTGGATTCCTTGTTTGTAATTTTTATTTTTGCGTGGTATCGAGTCTCCATTCATAATTTTTTTTGGAAAAGACAAGGTGTGGGCAGATTTTGCCATATGTGAAAACCAGACGGCGGAAGCTTGAAACATCTCATACCTTGAATTCCCTCGTTTCAACCAAGGGGTAAAGTTCTCGCCAGTAAAATAGGGGGTTACAGGATGTTGGACGTAAAGGGATCGAAAAATGAATATCCTGCCCAAACCAATTTCAATGGTTTGCCACCAAACCTACTTTGTCACTGAAATTACCAAAGCAGGGTCAAGCCTTCTTTCCAAAACGAGGCTTGAATTGTACTTTTGCAGACTAATTTCAAACTGCTGCTTTTAATCAGCAACAAAATAGTAAAAACTGTCAGCCAGGTTAACAACCTAACGAGGTGGGTTGTGTTACTTTGCAAACAATAACTATTTGTCACATTCTATTTCTTTTCAAAATACGTCAAAATGAAAAAAATCCTGACTATTTCTTTATCCCTGTTATTTTTGTCTTCCCTGTTTGCCCAGCAAACATCAGATTTTTGGAAGCAGGTTGAATACCAACAAGTATTCCTTCCGGAAAAAGCTGAGACAGTAATGATGCCCCCTGATTATAAGATTTATTCCCTCGACTTTGATGCCATGCGCAACCATCTCAAGGTTGCCCCCATGGAAGGGAGTGAAGAGGCCCGTGGTGGTGCTTTGCAAATCCAATTGCCAACCACGAGTGGTGGAATGGAAACTTTCCGAGTTTGGGAATCACCAGTGATGCACCCTGACCTTGCAGCGAAATACCCAATGATTAAAACTTATGCTGGAAAAAGTATTGACAATCCGGCTCATACTGTTCGGTTTGGTTATGGTTTGGATGGGTTTCATGCATTTATCCCTGCTGAAAATGGCGGCACAATTACCGAACGATACGCTACCGAACAAACACAATATTATATTACCTACCCTCTTTCCGGCTTTTTATTGGAAAACATAGGATTGCCAAAATTGAACTTGGTAAAGCAAGATCAGGAGGATGGCATGTTGGATGAATCAAGCTTTGTGAAAGATGATGAGCTGAATTTCAGGGGTGGAGGCGATGGCGCTTTGACGGAACGTCGGGATTATCTTTTTGCATTGGCTTGTACAGGAGAATATGGCCAATCCCATGGTGGAACAATCCCATCGGTGCTCTCTACCTTGGTGACCGCTACCAATGTAATTAACGGTTTGTTGGAGCGCGACATTGATGTCCGTTTTACCATGCATCCCAATAATGACCAAATAGTTTTCCTCAGTCCTGCCACCGATCCATACATCAATGCCAATATGGGAGGTGCTTTGTTGGGGCAGAACGAGGCTGTTTTAAACAACATACTTGGTATAGCCAATTATGATGTAGGCCATGTTTATACAGGTGGCTGTTCTGATGTTGGTGGCGTGGTAAGTGGAACTGTCTGTGCTGCTGGTAAGGCCAGGGGGGTTACTTGCAATTTTAGTTCAAATGTGGTCGCAACTACACTGAGTATTGCTGCCCATGAGATTATGCACCAATTCGCCGGAGGGCACACATTCAACCATTGCCCTGGCCAAGAGAGTCAGTTTTCTTCTAATTCAGCTCGTGAGCCAGGCAGCGGCACAACTATTTTGTCTTATCAAGGCTCTTGTGGACCAAGTAATATTGGTGGCCCAGCTACACTTCAATACAGCGCTGGGAGCATTGATCAGGTCTGGACTTATACGCATTTTCAGGGAGGCAATATTTGTGTAAGCGTAACTGAAACGAGCAACCATTCGCCAGTCGTTACTGAAAATTACAATGATGGATTTTATATTCCGATCAGCACTCCTTTTGAATTGGAAGTATCGGCTACCGATGCTGATGGAGATGCACTGACTTATTCTTGGGAGCAAATGAACCGGGAGCCAAGTGCCCCATTGGGCCAGCCGTTTGGCAATGCACCTACCTTCAGGGTTTACGATCACAACTCTTCACCCATGCGGGTATTCCCAAGGTTACCAGTTATTTTGGCAAATTCCTCAGAAGTTGTTGAAATCCTGCCAACATATAGTCGGGAATTTGATTTCCGATGCATCGTACGTGACAATGTATTGGATGAAGGGGCAGGAGGTTTGACCTGGGCTGATGTCAGTTTTAAGGCTACAAATACTGCGGGTCCATTTAGAGTGACCTCTCCAAATACTGGTGGTGAAGTTTGGAAAGCAGGAGAAGAAGTGGAAGTGACCTGGAACGTTGCCAACACAGATAATGACCTGGTAGATTGTCAGGCAGTTAATATATGGATTTCAACAAATGGTGGCATTGCTTTCAATCACCTGATTGTAGCGGCTACGCCAAATGACGGCAGCGAAACCATCACCGTTCCTGACCTCGTTGGTTCATCTGTCCGAGTTCGAATCGAAGCTTCTAATAGTATTTTCTTCGATCTCTCAAATCAGAACTTCGAGATTCAACCAGCTGATGAACCAGGTTTCTCGTTGGGGATAAGTCCTCAGTACCAACAAACCTGCGTACCAGATGGTAGTATGGTAGAAGTAAGTGTCGGTTCAATCTCAGGGTTCGACCAACCCGTGCTTTTGGAAGTCATTGGTGGCCTGCCAGCAAATGCCCAAGTGGATATTGTAAACAATCCAGTCCCACCTGGCGAATCCGCAATACTTGATTTTGACATGAGCGAGGTGGTGGACGATGGCTTGTTCGAAGTTAGCCTTCAGGCAATCGCTGGGACTGATACAACTTATAAATCACTGTTTTTCAATGTTGTATTCAATGATTTTTCACTAATTACATTAGATGGGCCTGTTAACGGCGGGTCTGATTACGGACTTTTACCAACCTTTACTTGGGCAGATTTGCCCCAAGCAGATGTTTATGATTTCCAGTTGTCAACTAATCCAAATTTTGAAGCTGGATCCTTAGTGGATGAGGTATTTGATTTAGTAGATGCTTCTTATATCTCGGATATTGCACTTGAAGAAAGTATTGTCTATTACTGGCGGGTGCGGCCTTCGAATGAATGCGGAAAAGGGGATTATTCTTTGTCAAATGTTTTTCAAACGTTTACCACCGAATGCGAATCAAAAGCCAGTCCTGACGTTCCCATCAACATTTCAGGGATCGGCCTACCTGTAATTGAATCGGAAGTGGTGGTTTTGCAAAGTGGAATTATTTCCGATGTCAACATAAGAAACCTTTCTGGAGTACACAATGCTTTGGCAGATTTGCGGGCAACCGTTGTCAGCCCTGCAGGTACAGAGGTTATACTTTTTGAAAACATTTGTGGCAACGTGACCACTTTTGACCTCAACCTGAACGACCAATCACCATTCGATATTGATTGTCCACCGCTCAATGGATTGGCATACATGCCACAAGAACCATTGGCAAATTTCATCGGCGAAAACACCTTGGGTACTTGGAAATTGAGGGTTGCGGTCATCAATGCTATTGGTACCGGCGGTAGCTTGCAAAGTTGGACCATTGAGTTCTGTGCAAGCGTGACACCTGACCATCCATTCCTTTTGGAAAACGATACCATTTATGTAAAACCCAATGAAACAAGGGTGATACATAATTTCGAACTGTTTGCCAGCGACCCAGACAATGCGGCAGCAGATCTGAAAGTCAATATCATCAATGAGACCAATTACGGGTATATTTCAAAAAATGGAGTACAACTTGGAGTAGGTGACTTTTTCCGTTTTACCGACGTCAATGATGAAATCATTACCTATACCAACACCAACCCTGACGAAGATTATGACTTCTTCACCTTTACTGTTACCGATGGACAGGGAGGTTTGCACGGTACTCCAAGATTCAATATTGTAATTGATGATGATGCAGTGACAGATGTAGATGAAATTCCATTCAATAATGAAATGGTGCTGTATCCCAATCCCGCAAATGAATTATTGAACATCAACTTCCAAGTGCCAATTTCCAGCGATGCAAATGTGCTGATTTCAGATGTGCAGGGACGGTTGATTTACAATCAAGAAATTAACCAGTCGAGCCAGCAAGTACAAATTGACCTGAATGGCTACACAGACGGCATCTATTTCTTGAGCGTTCAATCCGACCAGGATGTGATGACGCAACGATTTGTGGTGCAGCATTGATGCAATACATGACAGTGAAATATTGAACGGAAAGCCAGAGCAATTTGCTCTGGCTTTCCTGTTTACAAACATGAGTCATCCCATAAGTAGAGTGTTTACATGGCGAAATTTTAGGTTTTCACCTCAATTTACTTGATTTCGGCCAATCCATAGATTGAAAGGGATAAATCGAAGGTAGAGGCAGGAGTATAATTTAGAACAATAGCT
>JAJCYI010000209.1 GCA_029263015.1 Saprospiraceae bacterium
CAATAAATTTAAATTTAGTTTTGTAATTGATTGGTAATCAATTTTTAATGAATAATTATTTATATTCTACGAAAATATAAAATTCAATTTATTAAAATATTTTATTCGTAATTCATTGATCCTCATAGTGAAACAAGTCTACTATAAAAATCCTTACGTAGCTTGCTATGTGCGGTTTTTAAAATTCTTCCTATTCAAAAATTACGGCGCTTTAGCGGGTATCTTATTTATTTCCTGCTCCGTAATTCAAATTAAATTATTTGGTGTGATTGGTTTTATGCACTGTGTAAAAAGTTTTTTTCGATTTTTAGGCTTCCTCCAAGAGGTTGAAACCCCTTGTCGTCATATGGAAACAAGGGGTTGAAACCCCTTGGAGGAGAAATCAAAAACACAACTTATTAATTACACTGGCCCTTATCCAATATGTCCCAAACCCTCTCAAAGGTGCGATGGCATGACATTTCTCATAGCTTCTTTATGGCGTTTCAATTGATATTGCAGACATGTGGCCACCGCCAAATTATTGAAGTGATAAGGAAATTAGAAATTAACAAATCATGTAAAATGGCTAGTCATGTATGCAGCTTATAAGTAGTTGGACAATAATAAGTTGACAACTAATTATTGTCCAACTACTTAATTTTCCAAATACCCAAATACACAAAGCTATAAATGCCCACAGGACGAAAGTTTGCCATTCCGGACAAAGGTGTAGTTGCCAGGTACATTGTGTTCCTGGCTGCACCGATCCTGGCTGCATATCTTATATTATACAAGGATCTCGATCCCAGCAATCCCGCTGTTACGAATACGTTGGCAGTGGCTATTGTAATGGCACTTTGGTGGGTCACCGAAATTGTACCGCTCGCAGTGACTTCCTTGTTGCCGATCGCCTTGTTTCCCATGCTGGGCATCATGGATGGGAAGGATGTTTCCGCTACTTATTTCAACCATGTCATTTTTTTGTTTATCGGCGGTTTTTTGGTGGCGCTGGGTATTCAGAAATGGAATCTGCACAAGCGGATTGCGCTGTATATTTTAAAGGTACTTGGCACTAGCCCTTCCAGGATTTTGCTGGGGTTCATGTTTGGTACGGCCTTCTTGTCTATGTGGATTTCCAATACGGCCACGGCCATGCTCATGGTTCCCATATTGCTTTCAATCATTTATAAATTGGAAGATATAAATGGGAAAGAAACGATGCAGCACTTTTCAGTGGGATTGCTGCTGTGTATAGCTTATAGTGCGTCTATTGGCGGTGCTGCCACACTTGTGGGCACACCTCCTAACCTGTCCTTTGCCCGTATTTTTGCCATTTATTTTCCTGGTGCGCCAGAAATATCATTTGCCACCTGGTTCTTTTATGCGTTCCCGGTTTCTGTATTGCTATTTATCTTTCTGTATGTATATCTGAATTTCATTTTTGTAAGAAAAAACAGAGGATGGAAAAGCATTAAAAAAGAAGACCTTCAGCAGGATTACCGGGCACTTGGGCGTATCAATTTTGAAGAAAAAATTTTGTTATTTGCTTTAATTGGAATGGCACTTCTTTGGTTTTTCCGAGTGGATATTGTCATTGGTGATTTTAAAATCCCCGGCTGGTCTGGCCTATTTCCCAACCCTTCATTTCTCAATGATGGGACGGTAGCCATTTTTGTTGCTATTCTCCTTTTTGTCATTCCATCCAAGCAGGAAAAAGGAAAATTCCTTATGGATTGGAAAGCCGCAGAAGACATCCCCTGGGAAATAATATTGCTGTTTGGTGGAGGTTTTGCTTTGGCAAGTGGCTTTAAGGTATCTGGATTGTCGACCTGGTTTGGTCAACAACTGCAATGGTTGGAAGGGGTACATCCTTTATTGCTGATATTTTGCATTGCCTTTCTGGTTACTTTTCTTACAGAGGTAACTTCCAACACAGCCACTGTGGAAACACTGCTCCCCATTTTGGCAGGCTTGGCCATCAGTATTGAAGAAAACCCTTTGTTGTTTATGTTGCCTGCTACGCTGGCTGGTTCCATGGCTTTTATGCTGCCAGTAGCTACACCTCCCAATGCTATTGTTTTTGGTGCCAAACGACTGCGGGTTTATCAAATGGCAAGAACGGGATTTGTTCTTAATCTTGTCGGCATTGTCATTATATCTTTAATTACCTATTATTTTGGTTCAGCCATTTTTAATATCGTCGATGGGGAGTTTCCAGAATGGGCAAGACACTGACTCCTGAAATAAATAAATGTTACCTACTATCCTTGTTCACAAATAGCAAATTTTCATACCCTCAATTCTTATTTATGAACAAGACTAATGGCTGCTACTTTTACCCTTAATTATTCGATTATTGGGTTTTATGCTGATGTTTGAAATTTTGAAATACCTGAGAATCAATTGGTTGGTTTGGTGCTGCCCTATTGTTGTATGTTTTTTTATTTATCTTTATACCAAATAAAGCAAAGCCGATCGGTAATCAAGGTTTTCAGAGCAGTTAAAAGTAAAAGCTGTTTTGTCTTAACAAGAAACCATTGGATATAGCTTGACCCACTAATTACTATTTCAAACAATGATGACCCAGACGTTCGGAGCCACTGTCGCTAGGCATTACCCAATACAGCAAACATTAATAGGTGACAAAACAATAGTGGTATTGCCAACTATTGTTTTAAGTCAGGACGATACACTCCGGATTAATGAGGTAGAATATGATAATAATAAATTAGAAACATCAAAAATTGAACTTGGGGAAAAAGAAATACATGGCCTCATCCATCAACGAACCAACATGCTGTTAAAATATTTGCAGCCAAGTTATGTTGCTTTTGATAATGGAAAAAAAATAAACAATTACACGGTTATAGGAGAAATTGGCAAAGGAGCATTCGCAAAGGTTTATAAAGTAAAACATGATTTTCGTCACAAAAATAACGCAATAAAAATATTAAACTTTTACGGGCTTGAACCATATATTAAAGCAGATTTATACAATAGATATAAATTAGAATACCAGGTAGGCCAGATAGAATCACAATTTATTATACAAAGTTGCCATAAAGGATTTATTAAAGGAAATCCATATATAATTTGTGAACTTGCAAACGGCGGAGATTTGAATTCCATAATTAGCGAAAAACTATCTATCTCCATAATCAATAAAATAGGCCTGGATGTATTAAACGGATTGTTTGACTTACACCAACATCATGTTGTGCACAGGGATATAAAGCCAAAAAATATATTTTTATCAGATCAGACTTTCAAGATTGGTGACTTTGGAGTATCGATTAAACTAAATCCTGAGGGAAAAAATAAACCCACTGACATCATTGGGAAAAGTGCGAACATTATTGGTACGCCAGGATATATGGCGCCAGAACTTTTTTCCTCAGGCTCTGTAGATGTTATATGTGAAAAAATTGACATATTTTCTTTTGGCTGCACCATGTTTCAGGTAATTAGTGGTGGGGTTTTACCTTTTGGGTATATAGAAAGCAAAGAAGATGCTGAACATTATTTGTATAATTCAAAAAAAGGAATATTTAGATCACTCAGGTATTATAAAAAGGAGTTGCCCGAATATTGGGAGGATGTTATTTCGAAATGCTTAGAGCCTGAGCCAAATAATCGTTTTGACTCAGTAAGTGAAATTATTGATATACTTTCTGAACATATTGCAAAAGGCAATAAATACAATGAAAATATTGAGGCGGTTTTTTCGAAATATGACTACGATGTTTATTTTTCGTTTGCAGAACAAGATACCCTCTTGGCTTTAGAAATTCTGTCTTTTCTTGAGAATAAGGGAATTAAAGTATATGTTCCAAACAACGTTTTTGATGCTAAGCCTATCGAAAAAAAGAGCACGGAAAAATTTCTTAATAAAGCCAAACATTTATTGGTATTGTTTTCTAAAATACACGAAAATGACAGTGTGGAAAGAAAGCATATAAATTATATGTTTAATGAATTTCAGATAGGTAACTCGAATAGTAGGAAAGCAATTGTGTATAATGCATTGGTGGATGGGAAGCCGGCCTTGGAAAATATTAAAACCCGATTTTCTTTAGTAAGGTCAAAAAAGGATATTTTAAATATTTTTGGGATGGGTAGTTTGTTTGATAACATGCATTTGGTTGATTCACTTGAAACAAAGAAAAATAAGATGGAAGAGCCATTAAAGATTAAAAGGATTGTTTTGGATTCTATTGCAAAAAATAACATAGCAGAAGCGATAAAATCATTTTTAGATTATTTGGAAGGTCAGAAATATGGCGATGATGCATTTAGGAGCTTGGTTTCAATTTCAAGCAGATATAAAAGCCTGGATAAAGATAAGATGTCAGGTACAATAAACTATGAAACGATAAAAGCTGAAGAGAACAGGATAATCCTTTCGCTAAATAAATTGGTTTTTAATTTTTTCCCATAGATGACTATGCATAATCTTAGGAATGAGTTCTAAATAAAACATAGTTGAGTGTTTTATTTAGAACTCATTCCTTGTTAAGAGTGAATAAATAAATTTACATTTTTGGCTGCTTCTTTTGCCCTTATCCATCCTGTCCGCTTGCGGTTCATTCGCTTGAATGTCTTCGGACATTCACCCTTCGGGATCACTCATTCATCTTTAAAATCAGTCATAGTGTCAACAATATTCCTTCTTTTAAAGAATCTGCCTGCCGGCAGGCAGGAAACTAAAACCAAAATAAGCTACCCAAAATTTGAACGTTTATTTAATCAGCGTGCCTAATTTTTATTGCAAATATTTGAAGTCATGAAAAATTTCCTTCAGATCATTATCGCTGCATTGGTTTGCAGCCTCATTGTTGGTTTTGCTACTTTGGATATAGACTATAGACCTGCAATTAAATAGCTTGATCAAGAAACACGGTTTGGAACTAGATGGTGATAAACCAGATTTGGATCCTATTAAAGTTGAGCTGGGTCGTAAGCTGTTTTTTGATAAACTATTGAGCGGGAATAAAGATATTTCCTGCGCGACTTGTCACCACCCTTCTTTTTCTTCCTCTGATGGCATATCGCTATCCATTGGTGTGGGCGGTAAGGGCCTTGGAGATGAACGACAAATGGGCGTTGGCCGGGATCGTATTCCGAGAAATTCGCCCGATATTTTTAATCGGGGGGATGAAGAATGGCACACCATTTTTTGAGACAATAGGGTAAATGGTTCCCACCGATAAGGCATGTCACTATATTTCCTAATAAACCTTCCAGCCCAATCAATATAATCATTATATACATTCACCTACTTATGCCATAAAGATACAAGGCCACTGATTTGAGTTTATTTTTTAATTTCAAAACCTTTTTTCTTGGCTTGCTCCTGTATGGATTTTAGCATCGAATCCTGTAAACTTCCTTCCGTAACTTCTTTGGTTTGTTTTTCTTTGAAGGTGCGGCGTTTCTGGTCGAGGTCCTGTATTTGTTTCTGTATATTTTCTCGTTCAATTGTTATTACTTGAATTCTGTTTTCCATTTCTTCGGTGGAAATGTTTTGCAGACCACTTGGTAGATTACTGGCATTTTTTAAGATTCTTTTATCTTTTTTGTAAGCGTCAATTAAATCCCAATCTGTTGCCTTATATTTTTTTGAACTTTTAAAAACAACTCTGTCTGCCGAATTGGTCATACTATATTGCCCAGCATTGTAATCTTGGGTAACTTGGCTTTGTTGTTTCTCTTGCCCTTTTTGTCCGTAAGGGATATAAGTGTCGTTCAGTTTGTTGTTTAATTTATTAATGTCAGCATCGTATGGCGTTTCGACATATACAGTTTGTTGGTTGGGGTCGATGTGCATATAAATACCGCCACCAAGAGCAGCTCCGGTTTGCCAAGACCCGCTTATGCCTTCTTGGTAACTTCCACAAAAAATAGTATTCACCGTAATGTCTTTTTGTTTGGCTTGCTTGCAGGCATAGGCATAATTGACTGGGCCTTGTGTAAATGGTTCGTTGCCGGCAATATAAATGATTTTAAGGTCGCCGTCGGTGGCTTCCCATTTTAATTCGTTAAGAGAAGTTTGGATAATCAGCCCACAATACTCTTCACCGCCATTGGTGGTCAGCGCAAAAAGTTTATCTGAAACCAAATCCATATCTGTCGTGAAAGCGGTGAGTTGGTTGATCTGATCGTTTCCTCCTTTTGCAGGATTGCCATATTCGTAAAGGGCAATTTCAAGAGTGGGTTCCTGGCCGTTTTTTTCTGTGCGTGCCAATTCGTTCAAAATGTTCCAAAGCTGTGATTTGGCCTGTTCGATGAGGCCGTCCATCGAACCACTTGTGTCCAGCAATAGTGCTACCCGGATGGCATGTTGACTGTTAGTAATAGTAAGTTCATTTTCCTGTTTTGGCGAGAAAAAATCGAAGCTACTTTTGATTTGTAAATAATTGAAACCGAGGCCAATGGATATGGCCAAAATGCCGAGGATGATTTTTAATGAATACATAAATAACGCGTTTTGAATTTGTTAAAAATTGATTGACGCTCCAAATGTCAAGGGAAAAAACAGCAAATAAAATAGAGAATACGCGGACAGCGCCTTTCACTTGGTAAGCGTACCCATTCGCTGGGTGAGTGGGACTATCCGGACATTTTTGAATAAATCCATCATTAAAAAGTATTGTAACTTTATGCCTTATGGAATATCGTCGATACATATGGTGCTTATTGTTCATCGCTTTTTCGTGTACTATTTATGGACAGGAAAATGAGCAAAATAAGTCGAGTAAATTTAAAAGAGACCGAGGGCCGACTTTGCTCGAACAGGCATCGAAGGTAAAAGATCGGTCGCCTACCAAAGCCGTCAAATTAGTGGAGCAAGCTGTACTGCAGGCTGCCAAACAAAAAGATTGGCAAACGGAGGGGGAAGCTTATGTTTTATTGGCAAATATTTATGAAGACATCGACCAAAAGGCTCTGGCCATACAACGGTACGAACAGGCACTGAATGTTTTGGGCAATTCAAAAAACCTATCACAGACGGCCAGCATTCATCAGCGTATGGGGCAATTATTTTTAAACCTTAATGATGACCTGCGAGCTGAAAGTAGTTTTAGGCTTTGCCTGGAATACGGAATAGAAAACGATTTGAGATTGAAATGTGAAGAAGGGCTGGCAGATGTGGAATTGTTGCGGGGTAACGTGACAGGCTCGATCACCCAACTGGATTTTGTATCAGAAAACTATCAATTGGATAGCATTTCAAATGCCAGGGTGGAAGCGCGCCGTTCACAAGCATATGTGCAACAAAATGATTATAGCAAAGCATCTGAATCCTTTTATAATTCCGTCAACACCCTGCCGAAAAACCAAAAATTGGATAGAGAGGATTATGCCCCGATCGAAAAAGCACAAGAAGAATTGCTAAATTTTAAGGATATAGATAATGCCGATAAATTAGCAGTTCAGAATTCGGTTATAAGTAACGCTATTCCCGATGATGTTTTTCTAAAAGAAAACCTAAAAATTGCTGAACTATACGAAGCCGAAAATAATCTACCAGAAGCTGAAAAATTTATTGCTGCCTCAAAAAATGCAATTCTTGAAAACTCAGATGCTGAGACAGTCGCAAATGTTTATAAAAAGTCATCTGAAATAAACCAGAAAAAAGGAAGGTTTGGAGCAGCTTTGGATGATCTCGAAAAATATATATCAGCCAAAGAAAGAGCAATTCAAAAATTAGAAGGAGACCTGAAACAACAGGTTGATATTGTTAAAGGGCAAAAAGAGTTGGATGAAAGAAAACAGTTGTTTTATTTGGAAGAGAAGGAACGGGAGTTGTTTCAGTCACAATTGAAGGCGCAGAAAATAATTATCGGTTTCTTGTGCTTAATGCTACTGGCCTCTGTAATTTATTTTTATTTTTTGTTTAAAAATATTAAGTCGAAACGTCGGGCAAACCAAATGTTACTGCTAAAGTCTTTGCGGACGCAGATGAACCCGCATTTTATTTTTAATGCCTTAAATTCTGTTAATAATTTTATAGCAAAAAACGACGAAAAAGCAGCAAATAAATTTCTCTCAGAATTTTCCCGTTTGATGCGAAAGGTGCTAGATTATTCTCAAAATGATTTTATACCTTTTTCGGAAGAAATAGAACTCAATGAGCTGTATTTGAAACTGGAACACTTTCGTTTCAGGGATAAATTTGATTACCGGTTTCAAAACGAGGTTCAACTGCATGGGTACGACCTTGAAGTGCCACCCATGCTCATACAGCCTTTTATTGAAAATGCAGTATGGCACGGTCTCCGTTATAAAGAAAACAGGGGGCAGTTGGATGTGTTGGTAAGGGAGGATGGCAATAATATTATTATCACTATTCAAGACAATGGAATTGGCCGCGAGAAATCAAAAGCATTAAAAACGGAAAACCAAAAAACATATAAAAGCACAGGCTTGGACAATGTTTCCAAACGCGTTGCTTTAGTCAATGAAATTTACCATAAAAATTATGAAATAAATGTGCGGGATTTAAACAGCCAGGCTGAGGATGCTGGTACGTTTGTGCAAATAAAAATCCCGATATCTTAACCGTGGATAAAATAACAGCCATAATCGTTGATGATGAGCAGGATAGCCGGGAAACCCTGCGGAATTACGTCGGCAAATACTGCCCTCAAATTTCTCTGTTAGCAGAATGCGCAAATATTGTAGAGGCAAAAGATGCCATTATTAAATTGCAACCTAAATTGGTGTTTCTTGATATTGAAATGCCGCGCGGCAATGCATTTGATTTACTGGAGCATTGGGGCGAAATCGGTTTCGAAATAATATTTGTAACTGCATTCAGCCAATATGCGGTTCAGGCATTTAATTTGAGTGCTGCCCATTATATTTTGAAACCTGTTGATATTGAAGAGTTGGAAAAGGCAGTGGTTACCGTCGAGCAACTTATTTTGCAAAAAAGTGAATTGAACCGGGCGAAAATATTAATGGAAAATATGGCAACATTGAATTCGCAAAACCGAAAATTGGTGCTGCCTTTGATGGAAGGGTTCGCTGTGGTAAAAATGTCAGACATCCTATTTTGCGAAGCGCAAGACAACTTTACCTGTTTCTATTTTACAGATGGAAAAAAATCATTGATCTGTCGCAATTTAAAATTTTATGAATCTGCATTGTCTGATTTTGGTTTTTGCAGGGTGCATCGTTCCCATATTGTTAATCTGGAATACATTAAGCGATATATAAAAGGAAAAGGAGGATCAGTTGTTTTGGAAAATGGAAAAGAGATTTTGGTGTCTAATAATAAAAAGGAAGAATTAATTAGGCGTTTATCGAGAGGGTGAAATAAAAGGAACAAAATAAATTCAATTGAACAAGACTAATAGTAAATAAAAATTCAATGGTTGTCACTGCAAGGAATAGCGATAAAATAAATGTTTTATTCGGCCACGATGGCTGCTTCCGTTCTTTCAAAAACAGCATCTTCAAAAGCGGTTTCCGAAATGGAAACTTTGTCAAACAATCGGGTACTCTTTGCTTCTGTCAATTTGCCCTCTTCCTGATCATACCAAGTCAATGAATTGGATAGCAGAAGGCCGTTGATTTTTTTCCAATCATTGTACCTGATCCAGTGTGTTTCTTTGCTCTTTTCTTTTGAAAAATAAGTGACGGTATAGCCAAGCCAAGCCATTTTAAAAGTTGAGGGATCGTAGTGGATAAAGTATTCATCTTCGGGGCTGATACCAATTCCTGTATCGTATGCTATTTTGAGACCAGGATAAGTTTTCCCTTCAAATTCCAGTGGAGTTGCTACAGAATAGATAATTCCATCATCGGCTAGGACAAAAGGCATCGCGTAGAAATAGAACATCAGGTTGTGGTGAAAAACTGCATTGCCTTTGTAAGAAGTATCGGCTTCGATCCAAATGTCCTTTCCATCAAATCCGGTTGTAAAATTACTGGCTTCGATCCTTTCCCGCCGGTCTTGTAAATGGATGAATTGTTTTTCGTTTCCCTCCTCTTTGACGATTTCATAAGATAAAGATTTCATTTTTTGCCATGCTTTTATACCGCCATGTTTAGAAAATATTTTTTGCAAGATTTCGGGGTATTTATTTTTGTCAATGGATGGTGAAGAAGTCTGAGGTTGCTCGTTGCAAGCGAATAATAGAATTGAAAAGGAAAAAATAAATAGCAATTTGTTCATTGATAAATTTTTATATTCACCACGAAGATAGACCATGTTTTTGATGATATAAAATTTTTAATAAAGTTATAATTCTTGCACAGGTTTAATAAAAAATAGATTGCCTGCAAATTTGGAGCCTCAAGCTACAGACTCCATGTCGACATTCCTCAATGAATAAACATGCAAAAAAATTGCGGTTGTCAGGTATGGGTTTTCTACTATATGTAAAGCCAGGTCGTCATGGATATAGGGCAATGCCCCTGTGGGGCATTCGAATTTTTCAGTTTTTTTTCAGGATCATAACGATCAAATCTGGTTTCTTGTAAATTTCCAGATAAGACCGCGTCAGTCCACCTCCTGATGGGTGTTTGTGTTTTTTGCTTTTCTGGAATCCTTTCCAGTATATCAAAACTAATTTGAGATGGGACTCTTGGAAAAGAACAGTTGTCGAGGGTTCATTTTAAAAATACATTTTCCAATCGTTGCCATTGTAGGTTTCGAACTCGGGCAATATTTCAAGAACGTTTTCAACGCCCTGTGATAAGGCTTTGATTTTTAATTGTTGGATCAAGTGCTGTAATTGTTTCATCTTGTTTTGCCAAAAATGAATTATTTTAGGGCGCTGGACAAGAATAGATGATTGCGTGGTATGTTTTAATTAGCTGGCTGAAAAGCCACCTTTCGGTCAGCGATATAGGGAGTCTTTTTTTTAATCCATGTGTCCGGACGAACGTGTGTCCACGATGCCAAATACTGACTTTTAATAAGTGCATAAAAAGCATTGGCTTTATTTCCTGCTTGCGCCATATCTCTCCTTACTGAATTCCTTCTAAAGCTAACCGCAAAACTGTCAAACGATTGGGGACAGGCGTCTCCCTCTCGACTAGCGATCATAAAAGCGATGTTTTTACACGGACAAAAAGGGCGGGTTTCCACCAGAAGCAAAACTCTGGGTAACCTGTTAGCAATGGACTTGCCTCGGATCATTCGGGGTCTCAATTATTGAATCACCACAACCCTTTTACTCACCATTCCCAATGAAGTATTTATGCGGAAAATATAAATTCCCGCTGCAAGGTCACTGATTTGGATTTTCGTGGGATTTTCATTTGCCCATACTGGCACTATCTTTTTTCCCATTTGGTCAAATATTTCAATCGATTCAATCTGCACTTCCAAGTATTCGATAAATAGGTGCTGTGTAGCGGGATTCGGGTAAATGTTAATCAGGGCATTTAAAAAGCTATTATTAATGCCAAGCGGTTCTTCCACATTTACAGCTATATCGAGATTTATAGTATCTCCATTTTCCACGATTTCCAAACATATAGTATCCGTGCCAATTGACAAACCCTCTATAATCAGGCAGTTGGTCTGCTGGTTTATTGCTAGACCAACGATGGTGTCATTTTCTTCACAAAGGTTGAAAGAATTAATAATAGAAGAAAAGCAAAGCGTGTCAAATAATCCGACCTGAACTGTTTCATTTAAAAACATACAAGCGAAATCCACTTCAATGAATGCCGTATCCGTTAGCTGGCATTGATCGGTAATGAAAACGGTAAATGTTCCGGCATTTCCTAATTGCAGGTTCTTGATAATTGGATTTTGTTCATCGCTGGAAAAATTGTTGGGTCCGACCCATTGGTGGCTAACACCGTCAGAAGCCAATAATTGCAGATCGTCATTTACACAAAGGGGTATGTTTGAATTGGCTGTTGCGATAGCAGGTTGAATTACTTCTATGGTTGCGCTGCCCGATCCTCCTGTTTGACATCCGTTCCCGTCTGTGACTGCTGAAATGGTAAAAGTGGTGGTAATTATCGGGGCTACAATAATATCCAAGGGGCTTGCCTGTATTGCAAGGGTTTGTGCCTGTGAGCCATCGAAAACGATTATTGTCCACGGTGCGGTTCCTTCCAGGTTTAATTGAACAATTGCTTCTTCCCCAAGGCAAATTGTCGCATCTCCATTTATCATTGCAGATGGTGCTGGTGGCACATTTACCGTTGCATTTCCACTTGCTAACCCCTGACAATTTTTATCAGATACTTCCAAAACAGAATAAGTGGTCGTTCCCGAAGGTTCAATGTTGAATAAAAAAGGGTTATTTATAATACCATTAAGTTCAATGGATTGCAATCCGTCATTGATTATTAATGACCAGGGGAGGTTACCTGTTAAATTAATTTCAAAAGAAGTCTCCTCTCCCTCACATATTGTTTCGTTACCACCCAAGGCTGCAGTTGGTATTTCATGAAAAATGACTGGTGTGCCTGGTGAAATATTTAATGTTGGGTCTGCAAAATCTGGACAACCTGATCCATTATTATTCCCGGCTACTGCACTAATATAATAGACCGTATTCAGACTCATTTCTCCTGGTAGAAAACTAAAGGAAGGAGTATTTGAAACCGTGATTGGAATGTTATCCCCGTTATGGAAGATGAAACACAAGACTTCATCAGTGCCCAATATTTCATCTTCATTGTGATTGGCCGTTACTGTAGATTCTCCACAAATTTCAATAGAGCTTTGGTCAATGGTGCCGGCATAAGTCAAGCATTCGCAAATCATTTCTGGTTCTGATAAAAAGATTGTATCACAACTATTGCCATCAACAATGGAGAATTGAAAGCCTTCTCCATTCAAAATTTCATCGCTGGTGAAAACATTGCCGTTAAGTGTTCCGGTTGGGGGAAACACCTCATAGGATGAGGGATCGCCACCCGATAATTCAAACATGAGTGTATAAGATATGCAATCATTATCGCAAAGCATATCTAAACTATTGATAAAAAATTGAGGTAAATGTTCGAACTCAACGATTACAACAGAATCACAACCTTGCGGTGAAGAGTATTGGAAATTATACACACCTGGATCACAGAGCAATTGTCCGCCTTGTTCATAACACTCTCCTTCACAGGTGCTGATGTTTACATACGTAGTGTCCGGTACCGTTAGGGAAAGCTTGATGGTCAGTAAACTATCGCATCCATTTGTAGCTGTCAATTGATAGTTATAGCTTCCCCCGTCGCAGAGTTGGGTGCCGTCAGGGGCAGTGAGACAAGCTCCTTGACAGATTTCGGCATCGATAATTTCATAAGCTTTTGGAATTTGATTTAAATGGATCGTAACCAAACTGTCGCAGCCCTGCCATGAATTCAATACGTATTCATAATCACCTGGATCACAGACTTGTGATCCGTCAGGTGCTACAATACACTCCCCTTCACAAACAGTCTGTGATTCCTCAGAGACCGGAATGAGGATATGGTTGTATTCAATAGTGACAAGGCTATCGCATCCTTCTTGTGAGGTCAGAGTAACTGCATAAATTCCCGGATCGCAGACTGTTGTTCCATCTGGCAAAGTGATACACTCTCCAGGGCAAGTAGTTTTATTAATGGTAGATTGAGGTGTGGGTAAATGTGATAAATGTATGGTAACGATACTGTCGCAACCATTGTAAGAAAAAATTGTGAACTCAAAATCTCCAGGGTCACAGAGCAAACTTCCATCAGGTGCGGTGTAACATTCATTTGCACATGTCTGGACAAATATATCCTCTGTGCTGACTCCTATTACTTCTAATGTTACGGAATCGACTTCGCTGTAAAATTCATCGGAAACCGTCACATAATATGTTGTTGTTACCAGAGGCGATACATTTATTGTATTAGTAGAATCGCCAGTTGACCATGAATAGTCGAATTTGTACAACGCTGAATCAGAAAAGGTTAATGACCAATTGAGGAAGTCACCAGTTCCGCCAACTTCGTCATCCCAAATTAATAGTTGCCACTTGCCATTTACAGCAGCCCCCAGCAAGTCGTCCCAGTTGCCCTCGGGTATAAAAACACCCGTTGAGTTTGCGTTGTCACCAGGCGAGCATCCTCCTATAGGAAGTATAGTTGAGATGGAATCTGTAGCAAGCGGGCTGAAAGAGGTATTGACGAGATCGTCACAGTTTTTGCCAACTTTCGTCGCCAATTCAAGGGATTTTCCGTCAGGTGAAACAAGAAAAAGATTCAAGTTGTCTACGGCCGAATGTTCTATATTGACGCAGACTGATTTTATCAAAGCTGGATCAAAAATAGTTTCAAAAGGAACGCCCTGTACATTGACAGAAGGAGTATGAGTTTTATTTAGTATGTTAATATATTCAACAGTGGAATCTGTGAATTCATAATCGTTGATAATAATAGGTAATATCACTTCCAAATTGAAATTTTCAAAAGAACAAGCTAAAGTGTCTTCTGGCAGGATGATCGAGGTCTCTTCTAAAATGTTTAAATAATAACTGCAAATTGCTCCTGTAGAAGAAATGAAATCCAGCCTCATATATTCTGCACCTTCTATCTCTGTGTCTTTTATTGGAATAAATTCTAATTCCACGGCAGGACTGGCTAAATTTATAGCAGCAGGTAGCCCGATTAATTTATAGTCATCACCTTGGGTGGCTGAACCCGAAATATGATGTGTGAAAGGAAAATGTTCGTTTCCAAAATCAGAAAAATCAAAATTGAGTGCCAAGGTGTCTGTCCCTTCATAAAAAACTTCTTCCGGATCATTTAGATTGGTGGCTATCTGCGCATTGTTTGGATTGCTGCTGCTTGTTTTTAGGAAAATGGCTGAATCAAAAATCCCGTCCCCAATATCAGTCACTGCTAATTTCAAAGTGTAAACTTCATATGGTATGACATCAAATGTTGCTTCAAAGACGTCTAAGTAGCCATCGTACACTGGCTGAATATTTGATGTTTCATTTTCGTGATAAAAGTTCACAAATAGGGGTGTTATTAGATTGATTGTGTTAATGGAAACTGGATCGTTGGAGCCGGGAATTAGGGCAATGTTATCAGCGTTGTTAAGGTATGGACCGTTAATTCCGGGGCCACTCACAAATATTCCAAACACATCATTGAACTGGGAACCAACGAACTCAGGGTACTCTTCCGAACCAAACACATATTCAATAGTGAGTTGGTTGCTGATAGCTATAAAGTCCATAGAAAGAATGGAAGGGTCATAAATTTTATCTAATGGAGTATTTGCAATTGCCTCCATGTCGGAGTCATTTAAGATTATTGAATTGTTGGTGGTAGCAAAATCAACCCCAACCCCATCTGCTCCATATATAGTGTTGAAAGCGGGGAAAATTTTTGCTCTTCCGGTGGTGAGTACAAACCCTTCTTCAATACCAATAGCATCCATTCCATTTTCAAAATAACCAACAGCTGGTGCTGCCCCGAAGAATTCAATATTGAGGATTTCGACTTCTCCTTCTGAAAAAATATCTGTTAAGTTGAATAAAAAGGAAGGTGGGTGCTCAGTGATTTCCAGTTGGGCGGATGCGATTGTAAAGAAAGAGCATAAAAATAAAAGGGTTGTCAAGTATCTTTTCATGACATTCAATTTTGGAGTTTAATTAATTCCGTTTGTTAAAATAGGCTGAACCAACAGGAGGTCTTGGCATTTTATGCATAGTACAGGATGGCTTGAGTGCCCCCGGTTGGTTCATTGAGCGGCTCTAATGTAGGGGGATATTTTTGCAAATCTATATTTCCAAAGAATTTTTTTTACTTTTCTCCGGCGGCCTCCTATATTTTTCCTAAACAAAAGTAACGGCTTTTGGTCACTGTAAATATGATCGGTTGTTCTGTTCGCTAATAAAGCTGCAAAATATTTTTTTTTTGTAGCCGGAGGCCACCACTTTTGTCCAGACGAATTAACCTGGCCTACTTAAAGATCAATTCAATCGACATGCAAAAAAGCTTTTTATTGTTCTTGTTACCGTTTCTACTAATAGCTTGCAGTGAAAACAAAAAAACTGATAAAATAAATCAGCCGGCCCCAGTTGTCGTACCTGTTTCAAAAATATCCGTTTACGAAGATTTTTCTTCATTGGAACCTGTGCTGCTCCTGCAAAATGATACCACCTATGTCATAAATTTTTGGGCGACAAGCTGTAAGCCTTGTATTGAGGAAATGCCCCATTTCGAAAAACTCCACGAAGTATATGCAGCAGAGAAAATGCGTGTCCTCCTGGTCAGTCTTGACCTGAAAAGGCATCTTGAATCACGAGTGGAACCATTCGTAGAAAAAAAGAATATTCAGAACGAAGTAATGATTTTGGCTGACCAGAATTATTCAAAATGGACAGATAAGATAGATGCATCTTGGTACGGGGCGCTGCCGGCAACGCTCATTTACATGAATACTACAAGGCGTTTCTTTTTTGGTGCATTTGAGTCTTTTGAGGATTTGGAAAAAGAAGTGACCGAGGTGATGGAAGTGGGGGATGACTCAAACATTTAGTAACTGGAAGGCCATGTCAGACCAATTGGGGCTTTATTTTGCTCAGGTTTACGAGGTTGGTTTATTTGCAACCTACCTTTAAATTTACTCGTCCTTTCAACTGCACCAATTTTCATACAAACACCTTCATCATGCTTTTCAACTACTTCAAGCTCGCTTTTCGCAACATTACCCGCCAAAAATTTTACGCCACCATCAATATCCTCGGCCTCGCTATTGGCTTGGCCATTTGCCTGCTCATATTATTGTTTGTGAAAGATGAACTGAGTTATGATAAACACCACTCGAATGCTGACCGAATTTATCGGATGCTGATGGTGTGGGGTAAGCAGCAAGGGGAAGGGACACAGTCTCCAATCGGCCCGTATCGACTGCGACCAGCCGTAAATACGGACTTCCCAGAAATTGAAAAGGTGGTTCGTTTTAGCCCGACTTTTGGCTCTTTGGTGCAATATGGGGAAAAGGCATATCAGGAAGAACAGATGTTTTTCACCGATAGTGAGGTCTTTGAGATCTTTGATTATGAATTGATAAGTGGTGATTCCAAGACGGCATTGGCAGAGCCTTTTACGATGGTAATGTCTGAAACGACGGCAGAAAAGTATTTTGGCAATGATGACCCAATAGGCAAAACATTGACGGTGGATGAGGACAACGAAGTAAAAGTGACGGGAATATTCAAAGATATGCCCGAAACGACCCACCTCTCTGCTGATGTACTAATTTCCATGGAAACGGGCAAATCCGTTTTCAATCAACTGGTCCTGAATAATTGGGGAGAAGGATGCTGCTACAATTATATATTGCTGCCCGAGGGGCAAACGCCAGAAAGTATCGAGGCCCGATTCCCCGATTTTATCGAAAAGAATATGGGCGAAGGCTCCTCAAAAGGCGTTGGGGTGAAGTTGCAAAAAATGACGGACATCCACCTGCACTCCAACTTGCGGGGGGAAATACAGGCCAACAGCGATATCCGCTACATTTATATTTCGGTGGCCATTGCCTTGTTTATTATTTTAATTGCCTGCATCAATTATATGAACCTAGCCACAGCCCGCTCCGTGAAGAGGGCCATGGAAATAGGTGTGCGCAAAACCCTTGGTGCACCTCGCCGAACACTGATTTCCCAGTTTTTGAGCGAGTCGGTGTTGGTGGCGATCCTGGCGCTGTTTTTTGCTTATATCTTAGCACAAATAAGCCTCCCCGCATTTAATTCTTTTATGGAAAAAACATTGTCGGTTAACCCGATGGAAAACCTGGATATATTCGGGTGGTTTTTGGCACTTACTCTTTTGGTGGGAGTAATCGCTGGCAGTTATCCCGCTTTTTATTTGTCTTCGTTTAAAGCTGTACAGGTTTTCCAGGAAAATTTCCGACAAGGTAGCAGCAGTGTTTTACGGAAAGTATTGGTGGTCTTTCAATTTTCTATTTCTATAGTTTTGATTTTCGCAACTATTGTGATTTATAACCAGTGGAATTTTTTGCAAAGCAAGGATTTGGGACTCAATCAGGAAAATTTAGTGATGGTGCCGATTCCAAGCTTGTCGGAATACCAGTCTTTGAAAAACCAATTATTGCAAAATCCCGACATCCTCGGTGTGGGTGCTTCCAACAAAAGATTGACCAGCCGCCTGAGCAGCAACCTCGGATTCAAGGCAGAACAATTCGAGCCTGACCCAAATGGTCGCAACAGTATAAAAATCGTAACTGTTGACCATGATTTCTTAAATAATATCCAAGTGGCATTTGCCGAGGGGCGGGACTTCTCTAAAGACATTGGCACAGACGATACCTCTGCTTTTGTATTGAATCAAGCTGCCGTGGATAAAATTGGGTGGGAAGAGCCGATTGGGAAATGGTTTGAAACCAACGAATTTTATCAGGGCACTTGGCGCGCCCGACGAGGCAATATTATTGGTGTTATCAATAACTATAACCACGAGTCGCTGTACAATGACATCGCCCCCGTTTGCTATTATGTTTCCAATTCCTGGCTCAACTGGATGACACTGCGCCTAAGTGGTCAAAACATGTCATCCACCCTGGCATTTGTGAAGGATAAATGGACCCAGTTTGGCTCCGAAGAATTGTACGCGTATAATTTTATGGACGACCGCATCGGGGAAATGTACCGCACGGAAGAGCGCTTTTTTACCCTGTTTACTTTCTTTACGATATTGGCCATATTCATTGCCGGGCTGGGCATTTTGGGCCTGTCCGCATTCATGGCCGAGCAACGTACCAAAGAGATCGGTGTGCGGAAAGTCTTCGGTGCTTCCACCAGCAATCTCGTTTACCTTTTGTCAAATGAATTTTCAAAACTGGTGTTGATCGGTTTTGTAATCGGGGCCCCACTAGGCTATTTATTGTTGGAAAAATGGCTCCAGGATTTTACCTACCGCATTGAAATAGGGTGGTGGCCATTTGTCATTGCCGGCGTGTTGGCGTTGTTGATCGCATGGTTGACTTCTGGTTTCCAGTCTTTGAAAGCGGCCATGATGAACCCGGTGGAGGCCTTGAAGTATGAGTAGAGGAAAACTCTACTACCCTTATTGGCCAACTTCATATTTTAAGATGATGAACTTCCATTTCAAAAAAATGTCTCAATCAAAATTGCAGAAAACCAAAGTAACGAAATCAAAAAATAGCAAATACGTCATGTCAAATGAGGTTAAAATCCTAAACCAAAATTAAGCGAAATTGAACCAAATGAACTTTTGACATCATAGATCTGCGTGGGAAATCCTTTTCGATATGTTAATTCGAAGTAACGAAAAGGAGACCCCCAACCCATTCCTATTTTGGGAACCAAAGTAATTTTGTCAGAGGAGTCTGTGATATCCGCTACTTTGCTATCTTCTCCAGATTTCATGATTTTTGCTTCAAACATATAGCGATATCCCATTCCTCCCACTAAGAAAAAATTAGGCTCGTAAATGTCGCCAAAATTATATCGTAATTGTGGAGTAAACTCTGCGTGTAGCAATTCAAAATAAAAGCTGCCATCAGTGCCAGTTATATTTCTATAATTGTTGCCATCAATTATTTCGGAAGCAAGCAAAGTAAAAAGAATATCATTTTGTAACCGTAAACGATTGGAAAGCTTGACTACAAACGATAATCCAGCATCAACACCGGGTGAATTTGAATGGTTGATGTCATTGAGTTTTGATAAGTTTATACCACCTTTTAGATAAATAAAATTTACTGATTTGGAATATCTAAATAATTTCACTATACTTTCTCGATATGAAGTTTTTGCAATTTTTTTTGCGGTTTGACCATTGTTGTTTCGTAGCTGCTTTTTGGCCTTATACTGAAAAAGCATTTTGACTACCCTCGCTTTTCCTGCCTTTGAAGCCAACATTAATGCCGTATTACCATTTTGATCCCTTTGGTTAATTGCTGCTCCCCTACTTATTAATGTAGCAACTATATTATCATGTCCATGCTTTCCTGCGTACATAAGAGGAGTAACACCAGAATTTGTAACAGGGTTTACATCGGCTTCGGCATTTAAAAAGAGCTGGACAACATTTCCATGACCTTCACGAGCAGCAATATGTAGTGGAGTATTATTCTCCGCATTAGTTGTTGTGAGGTCAGCTCCTTCGTCCAACAGGAATTGGACAACATTTCCATGGCCTTCACGTGTAGCAATATGCAATGGAGTGTTGCCCTCTTTATCGATAGCATTAAGGTTAGCTCCTGCATTCAACAGAAGCTGGACAATTTTCTCATGACCAGTGCGGGCAGCAATGAGTAATGGGGTGTTACCATCGCCATCGGTTTCTGTGACATTTCCCCTTACCTCCAAAAGCAGTTTGACGACTTTTACGTGGTCTCCAATTAAAACATTCGAAGCAAAGGTTGTTATGCCACTAGCCCCGACTTTCAAAAAGAACTTGGCATTTTCACGGCTGTGTTTAACAGCAATGTGCAATGGACTATTGCCAGCATTATTAGTCCCGTCAATGTTCATTCCCATTTTTAGTAAATCTTGAACATCTTTTTCTAAACCTTTTTCGGCAGCTTTATGCAAAAGTGAATTACCTTCTCCATCAATTGAAGTAAGGTAGGATTCAATATTCACAAGTGATTTGATAAATAATGTCAAACCATTTGAGCCTATTTTCACAACACCTGAGGGTAATTCACCATTACCGAGATTGCCTCCTTTGAAGAATAATTCAGTACCCACTGGGAGTACAATGCCTAAATTTAAAGTAACAAATCCAATCTCGTCAAGTAAGGTAAATAATACTGAACTAACCAAACCACCAAAAGCTTCCATTTCAATTTTACCGGGCTTAAGATCAAAATCGAAACCGCGTAATTTCTTCTTCTAAAACCAAATAGATTTTATCTCGTGATTCAATTATGCTACCCTCTGTTGCACGCCCAGATGAGAATATTGGTGGAGCATCTTTTTTTATTCGTTCAATAACAGATTGTCCAGAGGCTGGAGGAATCCAACCAATCTCTTCATAAGAAATGTGGATAATACTATCTTTTTGAGAATAAGTAGCTGTGGAATCTTGAGCATTTATCCCAAAAACAAAAACCAGTAAAAATAAAAAGGCGAGGGAGGACTTATTTTTCATTTTGGTAGGTTTTAAATTTTAGTCCACTCTTATTGATAACATTTTTCGCTTATAAAATTGATAAAATGTTTTTATAAATAACAACTTGTCATTTTAAGAACAAGCTATGTGGACTCTCTTTTAATACGAAAGATGATTATAAATAATGGTTCTTTGACAAATCCCGTGGAAACCCTCAAACCAAATGGTAAAAGGAAGCCAAAACATGAGTCATCCCATAAGTAAGGTGTTTACGTAACGGAATCAAACCACCCCCTTTGGTCGAAGAGTTGTTCAAAAAACAAAGCGAGCAGGGCCATGGAGATGGCCGACCTCAAACGGTAAACCGGTATGGCCGCAAGG
>JAJCYI010000210.1 GCA_029263015.1 Saprospiraceae bacterium
CAATAAATTTAAATTTAGTTTTGTAATTGATTGGTAATCAATTTTTAATGAATAATTATTTATATTCTACGAAAATATAAAATTCAATTTATTAAAATATTTTATTCGTAATTCATTGATCCTCATAGTGAAACAAGTCTAATGTATAACTGTCCCAAACATCCTTTTTGTTATGTTGCTCTTTCATTTGCGCCATCGTCAATGTCTTACCATTGCTCCGCAAATTTATCAACCCATAATGGGTGCCTGAATTACTATTGGCCCGCGCCAGTTCGGTTGAAAAAAACAAGGGATGGTTGCCACGGGTATGCCTGCACGATGCACCAACCGCATCCGACATGGGATGATCAAATGATTTATTGTCACCAGAAGAAATGACATTGGCAATTGGTCTTACTTTTTTAAGATAGTCAATCAGGTAATCTGACGATCCATGGTGGCATGCCTTTGCTACATCTACACGAAATGGATTATCTTTTCCGTAGTGCTCCAATAAGTGAAGTTCCGCTGGGATATTAAGATCACCTCCCATCAAAATAGAATGTTTTCCATAAAATAATTTTAATACAAGCGAGTGCCCGTTAATCGTATGGGAATCACTTGTTCCAGGGTTGTCGCCGGCAATGCCTTCTGCGTCAGGGAAAGTAACATATTCCAATTTTTCGCCTTTGCCGCCAACAGGAACGGGGCCAAGTATTTCGATGCGCAACCCATCTTTGGGATCGTTGTCAAACCCTGATATAGTCTGGTCGTGAATGGTCAAACATTTAGCCCCTTTTAATCGTCCTTCTGCTTTCGCATCAATGGCCGCTTGCCAAAATTTCCTAAAACTGCTCATTAGGAATCCACCATCAATCAATTTTTTTGCATTTGCGAGGGTATTGTAAGTTTCTATAAGTACGGTTCTATTTTTACCATTAATTGTGCGCTTAGTTGTTTTTCCCATTTCGGTTTGTCGCCCAGGAGGCTTGCCATCATATCGGATAATCCCATTGTGATAAATATGTCCAATATGAAAACGTTTGTCTTTTATTACCGCAGTCAGCCCGTTGAAATGATCCCAGTCGGGATGGCTCATAATAATGGCCTTTATATTGACCTTCCCTTCCTCTTTTAAAATACGCCTATATCGATATTTCAAAAACTTATAGAAATTGGTGGAAGGGCCGCCGTCCACAAGCACAACACCTTCGGGCGATTCAACAATGGCCCCATCGCCCTGGCCAACATCCACAAAAAATATTTTTAACACGGGCTTGTCCCGCACATCTTCTTTTTTGACCCATCCTGATTTGCCCCTGCCACGGGCATCTACTTGGTAAGCATTGTCGGTTTCGCTGATTACATCCAACCTGGTGCCCAAAAGCACATGGTTCACGATCTTTCTCAGTTTATCCGTTTTATAAATAAGGGTCTCGGATTGGTTGCCGTACATGGTTGTTTTCATAATTGATTGATTTTATTGAGTAGCGACAGTCTTGAGTTTTTGAGGAGAATTAAAACACATCATTTTATCCGCCAAGTCGAGGTGTGGCCTTTAAATCTATATTTTTTGGAGCTACTCATTATCAAAAATCCAATTCCAGTCCCTACCTGTATCGCCCCTGATTGTAAAATAGTTTTTTTGCTATCATCATCTGACAAAATAATATAATTGCCAGCGGTTGCAATTCCTGTAAAAAGCAAAAGACCTCCTACTATGATGAATGCTGTTTTCCGTTTTTTGCTTTTTAGTGATTTGAAATTTTTGAGTGCAAATACATCCTCACGTGTAAAACGACCAAAGTTGGTGGCGTCCTTAGCATATAGGTCATGTTTTAGTTTTATCCCATCTATGACCATTTTACGAGTATAGCTGTTCATTTCCATAAAGAGGCTGTCTTCCGTTACCGAATACAACGTCCCCACCAACTCTGACCAATCACAGCAATATCCTTCACCAGCGATGGGGCCTTCGCCCAAATTTATTTCATAAACAGAACCCGACTTGAAAGTTTTTTCTTTGCTACCGTTGGTGATGGTCAGTGTTTGTCCAAATGTATTAATGCTGATAAAGCAGCATAAAAGTGAAAGATGTTTGAGGTGCATGATTATTTATCTTAGCCGTTTTCCCAAAGATAGAATAGCCTCCTGTAAATCCAAACTTGCTATTGGTTGCCCAACCTCTTATTTTTTAAAATAGATTTTACAAAATACCTCCCTCCATTTCAAAACGTATTTTTAGCTTCGCCCCAAACAAACATTCAAGCCATGAAATACACTCGCAATTTTTTCATCTTCCTAATCTCAACCATCTCAGCCACGCAGGTACTTGCCCAAAAAAGCTTCCTCCAGTCTGGCCCCATGCTTGGCTATACCGACATGATGGAAACCATGTTATGGGTGCAGACCAACAGCGCCGCCAAGGTGCAGATCGCTTATTGGGAAAAAGACACCATTTCGGAACGAAAACTCACGGAGGTTTATACCACTGGAAAGAAATATGGTTTTACAGCACACCTCTTGGCCGACCAAGTCGAACCTGGTAAGATGTATGAGTACCAATTGCTTCTCAACGATATCCCTGTGAAATTCGACTATCCGACCACGTTTCAAACACAGTCTCTATGGCAGTGGCGCAGCGATCCCCCTGCATTTAAAGTAGCACTGGGCAGTTGTTTTTATGTAAATGAAACAAAATATGATCGCCCCGGCAAACCCTATGGAGATGGCTACCACATTTTTAAAGCCATCCATGCCGAACAGCCCGACTTGATGCTTTGGCTTGGCGACAATACTTATCTGCGGGAAGTCGATTGGTACACCAGAACAGGTTTTATCCACCGATATACTCATACCCGCTCGCTGCCGGAATTGC
Organism: Saprospiraceae bacterium; assembly: GCA_029263015.1. GTDB lineage: Bacteria > Bacteroidota > Bacteroidia > Chitinophagales > Saprospiraceae > UBA6168. The sequence continues at coordinate 2,858 of JAJCYI010000210.1, forward strand.
AACCGTTATTGGCTTCCACGCACCACTATGCTATTTGGGATGACCATGATTTTGGGCCAAATGACAGTGACGGTAGTTCTGTCCACAAAGGCATGGCAAAAGATATATTCCAGCTTTTCTGGGGCAACCCAACTTACGGCTTACCAGGAAAGGAAGGCATCACGACTTGGTTCAAGTTTGCCGATATGGAATTTTTCATGCTCGACAACCGAACCTTCCGCAACCCCAACCGCCGCAAAACAGGCGAGCAGGCTTTGCTGGGAAAAGATCAAATGGAGTGGTTGATCGACGCACTTGTATCGAGCAGCGCACCATTCAAATTAGTGGCTATCGGTGGACAAGTGCTAAACACCAATGCTGCTTATGAAACTTATGTGAACCTCTGTCCTGAAGAGCGCACCTATTTGCTTAAACGGATCGGTGAAGAAGGTATTAAAAATGTGGTTTTCCTAACTGGGGATGTCCACCATTCGGAACTGAGCAAATTGGAAACTGAAAACGGCTCTGCCATTTATGACCTTACCATTTCACCACTCACCTCAGGCGTATATGAATCAGATGGAAAAAATCTTTTGGTAGAGGAAGGCACCACCGTAAACGAAAGGAATTTTGGCATTCTGGAATTTTCAGGGCCGAGAACAGAGAGGATAATGACCATCAGGGTCATTAATAGCGATGGCGCAGAAATGTGGCGGAGAGTGATTGAGGCGCAATAACCAGAACTGCCTTTTGAAGATGTTGGTCATATTGGCCTTGTCAAGGTTTCGGTTTTCACCAAAGTCCTAACAAGACCAATATGACTAAGGAATGAATTCTAATCACCAATCCGCCTTTTTCTTTTCTTTCTTTTTATTAGGGCCCTTGTTCGTTGCAATTGTTTTTCCATTTGTTTTCACGACCTCCTGCTCTTTCGCCAATTTATGCAAATCTTTGTAGACCGCAATAATTCCTTGTGGCGGCAGATAATCCCCTGCCCCCCAAGTGACCCGACTGTCAATAGTTTCATTAACTTCCTGTAAAAAATAATACAGGTTGCCGGGTTTTTCAATATCCATTTTATAGAGTTGAAGGGATGCCACTTTTTCAAAAAATACTTTGGCCTCCTTCCTGTTGATAGCTTTCAATTCTTTGTAGCTATTTTCTGTCCCCACCTGTTTGAATATCTGCCCATTCTCAAGTAAGGTAAAGGAGGTTTCTATGCCAGCAAAACCGCCACCATCACCAAAAAGAATCTGTTTGGTCGGTAGTTTATCGGGGGTGTATTTTACTACTTTGCATTGGGTAAAAACCAAAACAGCAAGGACAATGATCGGTACTATGTTTTTCATATTCAAAATTTTAAACATGGCCTAAATCAAGAACACCCAGCAGAGAAAAATACTGCGTAGGATCCATCATATTTAAAACCAAAGATAGTAAGGGAGTAGGTAACAAATAACCTACCCATTTTGGCTCGTTCTTTTTCCTTCTAAAAACACTTGAAAAAATAACCATAGCCCCACTATTCTTAGTTTTTCAAGCACTTTTACAAGAAAAAATAACTTCGCAAAATTAGGTAGCTTATTTATTGCCTACTCCCTAATTTCAATGTTCCATAATACCTTGCCATTTTTCAGCAGTAAATTTTCAAAAAAAAGGTTAAAAAACTGCTAAAGGTCGAAGAGGTATAGTATTGCGTTGATAGAATTTCTAAATTTGGCATTGTCTTCTCAGAAACAGATTTTCGGGTTTACTCCCTACTCACAGTTTACCAATCAGTTTAAAACTAAATTCACATGAAAAAATTATTCTTTCTGTTTGCATTTATGGGTTTGTTTGCATTTGGTGTCTCAGCTCAAAAAAAGGCCTGCTGCGCTTCCAAAAATGCTTCTTCTTCAAAATCTTGCTCAGCTATGGTTGATAAAGCCGCCTCTGCTGACAAGAACATTGTAAAGCAAGTTTCCAATACCGGGGATATAAATTATGTTCGTAAAGAAGTTGACTCAACCAACGGCAAAGTAATGTTGACATCGGTTGAATACTGCACCAAGTCGGGCAAGTTTGTAAATGTTTCTCCAACGGATGGAATGAAGACTTCCTGCACTAAAAAAGGTGTGGCGACAAAAGTTTCTTCTACCGACAAAAAGGCTTGTTGCGAAAAGGGGAAAGAAAAAGCCTGCTGTGCCAAAGGGGAAATGAAATCTTGCCATGGCAAAGGCGAAAAAGCTTCCAAATCCGCCAAAGTTTCTAAAGAAGCTAAAGTGAAATTGGTCAGTAACACAAACGACCAATAACGACTCTTTTCAGTTTCAAATAAAAAAACTACAACACAAACATAGTGTTGTAGTTTTTTTTATTTGCTATTTTTTCACAACTGGATCGTCTGGCCGATGCGCCATTTTTTGTATCGCATCAATAATATGATCCAAGGCTGGGGGGTAATCCACATATTTCGTTTTTAAATTATCTTCTCCCCAGATGGCAAGGGTAATAACTTTTTTACGGTCACCATAAGCAACCGAAAGGCGTAAAGGAACTGGCCGTGGTTTATGCCTTTTCCTCTTCATACAAGCAGACGCCGTGCAGTCATAGACTCGTTCCATATCATAAAACCCTTGTTTTACAATATAATCTGCAAACATTTCCAGCTCCAATCTAGGTATATATTTTTTGGTGACCAGCAGGCCGTGGTTTACACTTTGGAATTCTTTTATCAACCTACCATCTGATTTTATCATAATAAAATCCTTGACCACTGGATCAATGCCACCGTAATACCCCCCACCGTTCAATTCGATATTTATATAGGTAAGCGTTTCTTCTGGGACATATATTTCCCGCAGTTTGTTCCTCTTGAATAGAGATAAAAGCCATCCTCTTTTTCTCTTCTTAGGCCGAGTTGCAGGTTTATTGGGATTGTCAGCTTCCACAATGACCTCGGGTAGCTCATTGTCCGGTTTTGGAAATGGAGAACTTTTGCTGTCCACCTTTACAAAGTGATATTGATATGTGCCCTTGCTATTGCGCTGAGTAAACTCCAAGATCAAGACCGACTTATTTAATTGGACTATTTCAAATTTGTCAACATTCTTGAAGCTGTAAAAAAGGGTGTTTCCATCCAAGCTCCAATTGCCGCGGTTTAGGCGGTCGTTCAAAAATTCCTGATAAGAATAGTCATATCTGAAATAGAGGTAATAGTCGTAGTTGTTTTTAGACTTATGGATGATGGTGTTGGACTCTGTATGAAGTGTATAGGTATATCGCCATCTCGATTCAATTAAAAGTCGCTCATCCGGTTGGAAGAAACCGAACTCTCCCTCTTTCTGGGCACTCGTATTTACAGCTGTAAACAGAGCAATAAGCAAGATAGCCCTTTTAAAGAAAGTCATCGACATGAATTCATTAGTTTTCTCAACAAAGTAAAAGGAAAGATATATAAGTTTTTTTACAAAACAAACCGCACGCCAGCTTTAACGTAAAATGCCCAAGCAACTTTGCCTGGGCATTTTACGGTTAAGATAATTGCTTATCCTGAATGGAATCCAATCAAAGCTTAAACCCAAATGTCACCATGAACCTATTTCTATGTTCGTCAATACTGACTACTTGCTCAAGGTTAATAAAGTCTGCGCTTAGCAAATAAGGCCTGTATTCGCTTTGATTGTTCGATCGCTTGAAAGCAAAATCAACAAAAAAACCTTCCCCTCTGAAACCAGCTCCCACACTAAAAGCTCCGTTGGTTAGGTCGTCACCCAAATAAGGCGATGCTATCAACGAATACCCTGCACGAAACCGTAAGACTTCGAAAGCATACTCTCCACCAAAACGGATGTTCAAGGCCGAACCAAGTTCATTGTTTATTTCATCGTTCAATTCTCCCTCCCGCTGGAGGTCTCCTTGATCGGAAGTATTGTTGAATTTGAACCTTGCAGATGCATAATCCACATATTCAATTTCTGCACTCAAGAACCCTGTCTTATCAACAATGACCCCCCCACTTCCAATAAAGCGCCACGGTGTACGGATACGGTATTGGAACGAACCATCAGGGGAAGATTCTTCGAGTCGCTGTATCCCATTGGCGTCTTCAAATCTATATGACAGTTCTGTTGAAAACTGATCTTCCAACCCAAAGCTAGATGGAGTATGTATTGCTGCCCCAAGTCGGACCATTTGGCTCATCCGGTAAATAATACCAAGTTTGAAATTGATTCCCGAACCTTTGGATTTCAACCGTTCAATGTATTCCAATTCATCAAAAAAAGGAATTCGATCGCTCTCATCTGTTTCACTATAAATCTTTGTTTCTTCAAAATTGATGATCGGAATACCTAAAGTAGCCCCGATTAAGAATTTTTCATCATAATTGCCAGCATAGGTAAACACAATTTCGTTGAGAGAGCCTTTCCGGTTTATCCGTTGTGATTTGTCCACTAAAAAACTGCCTGGCAACTCCATATCATCAAGGAAATCTGTTAGGTAGCCCAATTGTGGGTCAAAATCATACAAAGCCCCCGCATCGAAAGCCAGCCCTGTTTCAAAAGCATCTAATTGATCCTCAGGGGTTGTCCCTGCCAATTCCCACCAACGATCAGTAATGGAACCAAAAGAAGAGCCTTCGTATGCAATATTTTGGTGGTAATTGGCCAACCTGTTGACCCCAATCCCAAAAACCGCCGTCCGCCACCTTGAACTTAAAGGTCGTCCCGAAAAGACAATACCAATATTATTGAAATTAAAATTCGATTTATCATCTTCCCTACTGAAATTGTCAGTCCCTGCTAATCGGGCATCAACCACAGCGCGCTCAAAAGTTGGCGTGAACGTAAATTCAGACCTTCTAAATGCTGCTGCTCCTGCCGGATTAGTACTCAATACAGAAAAATCAGCTCCCAACGCACCAAGAGCTCCTCCAACTCCAACCGCCCGCGCTGTACCTCCAATATCCAATACGGAATACCGAACGGCATCACTGAGGTTTTGGGCTGTGTTTATCCCCAATAATTGGGAAAACAGGAATAGGCTTAGAATAAATTTTTTCATCATTACCTTTCTAAAAATTATTTTACCTTGCTCAAAAGATTTGATCAAAAAGAATGAACTCTTCTACCACCACCATAAAAAAGTGGGTGAGCCGTTTACCAACCCACCCACTCTCGTTTATGATTCTTTTTGTTTTTAGTTTCCCTTCCGAGACCTTGAAGAAGAGGAACTTTTGCTGCTACTTCTACTACCTCCTGAAGAACTACGAGTTGAAGAGCTACGGCTTGAGGAACTTCCGCTGCTTTTGAAACCTCCAGAACTGCGGCTTGAAGAACTCCCACTCCTACTTGAGCCACGGTTAATACTTCCACTTGAACGGTTCCGGCTACTTCCACTATTGGTCTTACTATTATTATTAGAGCGGCTACGGGAACTGCCGTTGTTCAACCCTCCAGAGCGGCTGCGGGAATTACTCTTCTTGTTGTAATTCTTTGATCGGTTAGGACTTGTACTCCTATTTCTATCCATGTTGCCGCGAGTACGGGAAGACCCTGAATTCTTATAACGGTCTGTACTTGGTGTAGTAGCTTTTGTGGAGCTACGAGTTGAAGACCGGTTTGAATCAGTTCGGCTGCGTGTATTGCTTTCTGGGGCAACATTGGTACGTGTGCTGTTTTCGTTAACCGTGCCACGGGTGTTGGTATTTCTGTCAGTAGTACGTCCCCGTGTTGTGCGGGTTCCCGATGAAGACCTGCCTCCTATGGCATTTTCCGTAAATAAAGAACCACGACTATTGCCTCCTGATGGCCTGCCACTACCTACAGTCCTCGCTCCATAATAGTTATTGTTGGTTGTATTGTTGTAAACGTAGTTATTGTTACCCCAAGAAGGTGGGCAATAATAGTTGTTATAACCTCCACCGCCATAATAGTTATTATAACCATAACCTCCTCCTCCATAACCACCACCATAATAGTTGTTGTAACCCCCATACCGATTACTCCTCCACGGGTTATAGGAAGCATACAAGTTCGGGCCACTCCAAGAATTCCAACCAATCCCCCAATTCCAGCCACTGTATCTATTATACCTATTCCAGCTATTGTATCCATAGTTCCTGTCATAGATCAAGACAGTCGTACCTGGTGTCCAAAATGGATCATAATAAGCTGCATCTACATAAACAGGATCGTAATAACTGAAGCCATAATAAGGGCGGTGGAAGCGGCGAATTCGGGAAGTGTAGTGATAATTGTAATCATCATAATTGTCATAGCCATCATCATCGTAATCATAATCATCATCCTCATAACTAGAATCATCATTGTACGAAGTTGAATTGTCGTAATAATAATCACTGTCGGTATCGGGGTCGTAGTACAGATCGTCATATTGAGCCAATGCCAAATTTGACAAGCCAAATGCGAAAAGTGCTACCAGCAATGCATACATTTTATTCCTTTTCATTTTTCAAATTTTTTTAGTGTAATTACTTCGACTCTCCAATCGAATTTGCAAACACGAATTTATTAGATTTGCACCACTTTTATTGTTAAGGGGGAGATAAAATTCATTTTTTGCCCTGTTAAAGTCTTTAATGCAACTCATTCTTAAGACACTCCGTTTAAAAAATGTTATTTAATAATTCCTTAAAATTATAACTAAAGCATCAAAAGCCTGCTGTTTTAAGTGGTTTTTATGTTAAAAGCTATCTGTTTTTTCTTTTATCCGATAGCATAAGATTATTCATGGCTAAAGTAATTACTGCAAGATCTGAAGATTATTCAAAGTGGTATGGTGATATTGTCACCAATGCCAACATGGCCGAACACTCCGCTGTGAGGGGCTGTATGGTAATCAAACCTCATGGCTTTGCCATTTGGGAAAAGATGAGAGACCAGTTGGACAAAATGTTCAAAGACACTGGTCATGTCAATGCATATTTCCCACTGTTCATTCCAAAAAGTTTCCTAAGCCGCGAAGCCGAACATGTGGAAGGCTTTGCCAAAGAATGTGCCGTTGTCACCCATCACCGGCTGATGAGCGATCCAAACGGCAAGGGACTTATTGTTGATCCAGAGGCAAAACTTGAAGAAGAACTGATTGTGCGCCCAACTTCCGAAACCATCATTTGGGACACTTATAAAAACTGGATCAATTCATACCGAGACCTACCGTTGCTAATCAATCAATGGGCAAATGTGGTACGTTGGGAAATGCGAACCCGCATGTTTTTACGGACTACCGAGTTTCTTTGGCAAGAAGGCCATACCGCCCATGCTACCCGTGAAGAGGCTGTTGAAGAAGCGAAACAGATGCAAAAAGTCTATGCACAATTTGCAGAGGAATGGATGGCCATGCCTGTGATTCAGGGTTCAAAAACCGTCAATGAACGTTTTGCAGGAGCCGAAGAGACCTGGACCATTGAGGCGCTTATGCAAGATGGCAAAGCCTTACAGGCTGGTACTTCCCACTTCCTGGCACAGAATTTTGCCAAAGCCTTCGATGTCAAATTTTTGAACGAAAACAATAAGGAAGAATACGTTTGGGCAACTTCTTGGGGTGTTTCGACCCGCTTGGTCGGTGGTCTCATTATGACTCATTCCGACGATGATGGCCTGGTACTTCCTCCTAAATTGGCTCCTACTCAAGTGGTCATTGTCCCAATACCAAAACCAAAAGTAGAGATTGACGAAGTTGCTGAAAAGATCATGAAAGAACTCCGCGCAAAAGGCGTTTCAGTAAAATACGATACCGATAAGAAAAAACGCCCTGGTTTTAAATTCGCTGAGCACGAACTTCACGGCGTCCCCGTTCGCCTCGGTATCGGCATGAGAGACATTGAAAATGGGCAAGTGGAAGTTGCCCGTCGGGATACAAAAGAAAAGACCAGCCAACCTTTGGAGGGGATTTCCTCATATATCGTCGATTTGCTGGACGACATACAAAACAACCTGTTCAACCGAGCCGTACAGTTCCGGACAGAGCACACCACATCCGTTGATAATTTCGACGACTTCAAAAACGTATTGGAAGAAAAAAGTGGCTTTATCTCTGCCCATTGGGATGGCTCGACCGAAACTGAACTGAAAATAAAGGAACTGACCAAAGCCTCCGCACGCTGCATACCGAACGATTTTGAAGAGGAAGAAGGAAAATGTGTACTGACAGGAAAACCATCGAAAGGAAGAATATTGTTTGCGAAAGCTTATTGAGCTTTGGTATTCTTGAATTTAAAAAGACGGCTCGGCAGTACTGCCGAGCCATCTTTTTATTGGCAACTATTGATCATCAGAATCACCTGTATCAAAAATAAAGAGAAGCATATAACGAAACTCCATTTCTGCAAATACTCCCAATTGCAACAAGAAGAAATAACAACAACCTCCTTATTCCTGAGGTACAGCAGGCTTTCAAATCATTGAATCTGACACCACCCAACTCGCCTCCATTCGTACCAATTTTCCCCCATATTCCTTACCTTCGCGGCGCTTTTACAAAAAGGCTTATGCAACAAGTTGTTTTCAAAGATTTAGGTCAAATTTCCTATAAAGAGGCCTGGGATTACCAAGGTCAATTACGAGATGGAATTATTGCTATTAAACAGCAAAACAGGGATTTGGGAAAACAGGGCAATCCACTTTTGCCCATCCAGCATTACCTGCTTTTTTGTGAACATTCTCCTGTTTATACACTTGGCAAAAGTGGATCTTCTGACAATTTGTTGCTCAATGAAAAAGGCCTGAAAGAAAAAGGTGTTGAGTTTTTTAAAACCAATCGGGGTGGCGATATTACTTATCATGGACCAGGGCAAATTGTTGGGTATCCGATTTTTGACTTGGATGGCTTTTTTACAGATGTCCACCGCTATGTGCGTTATTTAGAAGAAGCCGTCATTCTTACACTAGCCGAATACGGCATTGAAGGATACCGCATCAAAGAGTACACAGGCGTCTGGCTTCCGCAAAACGACCTACTCCCAAAGCGGAAAATCTGTGCCATTGGCGTACACTTGAGCCGGTGGGTAACCATGCATGGATTCGCTTTCAACATCAATACTGATTTGAAGTATTTCCGACATATTATACCGTGTGGCATAAACGATAAAGACAAAGATGTGACTTCCCTTTCGTATGAGCTTGGATATCCTGTGACTGAAAACGAGGTGAAAGAAAAGCTAAAGGGACATTTTGCTGATTTATTCGGCTTTCAGTTCATACAATAGTTAAATTGTTGGAACAGAAATCTTTGTGAAATGATATTGCTTCTCAAATAATACTCACTTACATGTGAACACGTCCACCCAGTGAATCTGTGAACTCATGAAAAAAGACATTCCTCAATATAAAGTAGCCGATTTGGCCATCGCCATTACTCCAAGAATAGACAATGGCATCAAAGACGATGACCTCTGGGACGTTTTTGTGATCAACATGAAAGACGCCCCCATTGAAAATGTGCTCGTCAACTCTAAAGGCTATGGTGAGCTGGAAGGCGAACCAATGCGAACAACTATTTTACGCCACTTCTTTAATGAAATCGGCCCGCAAACTGCCATGCTGTTGGAACCCATCCAGACCAAACTTTTTGACATTGCCAACGAGTTCTGGATCAGCTTTTCATTCGGTGGTTACATGTACGACAAAAAGTATGTATTTGTACGAGGTAGCATAACCGAGGACAACTTCACGGCTATCCCTTTTTTGGAAAAGAGGGGAGTGATGATAAAGTGAGCTATTTTATGACTGGTAAAAAAACAATCGACTCCGAAACAGTGATGACCGAAATGGTCATGCCCAACGATACCAACCCGCTGGGTAATTTGATGGGTGGTAATTTGATGCGTTGGATGGATATTGCTGGAAGTATTTGTGCTGGCAAACATTGCGAAGCACATGCCGTGACCGCCTCCGTTGACCATGTTTCATTTCACAAACCTATTCCCCTCGGTGAAATTGTCACACTCAAAGCCAAAGTCACCAGGTCTTTCAACACCTCTGTAGAAATATTTGTAGAGGTTTTTGCCTCCGATATTAAAGGCCATAATCCACGAAAATGCAATCATGCATACTTCACCTTCGTTGCACTAAGTGATGAAACTTTGAAGCCGATGCCTGTTCCTCGGGTTATCCCACTTACAGCGGAAGAAGAACAACTGTACGAAAGTGCCATCCGCAGAAGAGAAGTCCGCTTGGTGCTAAGTGGAAGGATGAAGCCATCGGAAGCAATAGAGTTGAAGAACCTTTTTGAAGCTTTCTGATTTCAGCCTCTCACATACTTCTGTACATAAGGTACAAAAACAACATTAGCACAAGAACAGAAATACCAACCACTGTAAAAAATTTCTTGGAATCTCTTTTATTTGCTGCTGTCTTTCTCCTTTTCCTTTTGTTTGACATAATGATTCAACTTTGAGGTTTAGAGCCCAATACTTGAAGGACTGTATAAAAATCCATCTGAGAGTAGAACTGTTAACCGTAAAATATTCCCGAATTTAGAAATTTGATCTGAAAAGTAAAAGATTGTCAGGTGTCAAAATATAAAAAGGCGGGGCTTTTGGCCTCGCCTTTTTAATAAAGCAGAATAATCGATGTTAGTCGAAATTAGCTACTCAGTACGCGGAATTCAGTACGTCGGTTTGCTTGGTGCTCTTCTTCTGTACATTCTACTCCGTCAATACATTTATTCTTAAGCCGGCTTTCGCCATAACCTTTAGCCACCAATCTGCTACGTTGTACACCCCTGGAAACGAGGTAGTTAACAACAGATTCTGCCCTGGCCTGAGAAAGGCTTTGGTTGGCCTCTGTCGAGCCACGCGAATCAGTATGGGAGCTTAGTTCCACACGGATATTTGGCTTATCCTTCATCAATTTCAGCAGCTTGCTGTCGATGATACGGCGTGATTCTGACGTCAGGCGAGCACTACCAAAATCGTAAAGGATCGGAAGCACATTGTAGTCTGTCAAGGTGCATTCTATCTCTTCCCAAACCGGATCACCACCTTTTTCTTCCAGAGTAATTATTGTTTCAACATTAAATTCTTCCGGCACTTCAAATTCTTCTACTGCTTCATCCTTCACCAATACCCGTTTGGTAATTGTCTTGAATTCAGCTGGTATTTCAATTTCTTCCACACTGGCCTCTTTTACAATTTCCTGCCGGCTGAGCATCATTGTTTTTCCACCTCGTGGTGCTTTGGTGTAGTTTGCATCTTTCTCAATTGTTTGAGAGGCGATGGTTCTATATTCTGCTGGATGTTCCACATAACAAAGAATCATGCAATCCCGTGGATCATCGTGATCACAGTTTTCCAAAGAAGATTGGTATTCAAACTTAGCCACCTTTGGCCGGATTTCGATGGTTTCGGTTTTTACACCGAGCTCAACAGGCATAATGGTAATTTCATTGTAAGGTTCTTCAATTTGAATTTCCTCCGATACCGTCTTGAATTCGGCTGGAACATATACATATCTTTTGGAAGCTGGTTTCACCATCAGCGTTTCCTCTACGGTTTTGTATTCGGCTGACGTTTTTTCCAACCGCTTATATGCCGGGCGGGCAAGCATACGTTTTTCTGCAGTGCCGTAGCGTTCTGGAGTGACGCACTTGATGTAGCACTTACCTGGCGTCGGATTGGACGGAAAGCTATTATTTTGTCCATAGCCAACTGTCGCTATCATCAATAGGGATAAAAGTAAAATTGTTGGATTTTTCATAAATGAATTGATTTTGATTTGATTAAAAACTGGTCAATTAGTTATTTGAGGTGGAAGGTTACTTGAATTGACAAAATTGAATTTCTGGAAATCAATAAATTAGGATAAAAGCAAATGTAAAAATTGCTTTGCATTAACAAAAATATTAGCCTGAAAAGACCCAATCAAAGATAACAAGCAAATCCATATGAGTTCAGACAGCAGATTGTAAAGAAAGTAACAACCCTTCAAAAGTTATTTTTTTATCGCAACCATAAGCCCATCCCTGATCGGGAGGATAATGTTTTCCACTCGGAGGTCTTGCATTATTTTTTGGTTAAATGATTCTAACACTACGGTATCCTTGTCTTTCAACCCCTTCCCCACCTTGCCGCTCCATAGTACATTATCAGTCATAATCACCCCGCCCTTGGAGATCTTTTCTATTACCAAGTCATAATGCAAATGGTAATCGCTTTTCCCTGCATCAATATAGACCAAATCAAAAGGTTGGGTGATCGTAGGAATTATATCTTTTGCATCCCCAATATGTTGTTGGATCTTACCGTCAAGCCCTGCTTTTTTAAAATACTTTTGAGAAATGTAAGAAAGCTCTGGGTTCACTTCTATCGTATGCAAAACACCCTTTTCCCTTAACCCTTTTGCTAAATTGATAGTACCATAGCCCGTGAATGTACCTATTTCCAAAATGACGGATGGCCGTATCCAAGAACTGATCATTGACAAGAACATTCCCTGGAGCCTGCCGGAAAGCATTTGAGGGGCAAGTGTTTTTAGGTGGGTTTCCCTTTCCAGTTCAAGCAGCAGTTGCTCAGGTTGTGTTGAGTAGCGCTCACAGTATTTTGACAAATTTTTAAGGTCTTGCATTTTGAGAGAATCGATTTTGAAAATGCAATATTACCCTAAAAATACAGAAGGGATAGCCTATGATAAACAGGCTATCCCTTGTGTTTTCTTTCATTTAGAAACAAGAGGTGTATTCAATTGAAGTCTATCTGCATTGCAATTTTCAAAAGTTCGACCACATTCGCCACTTCCAATTTTTGTTGAATATTTTTTCTATGCGTATCAACGGTCAATTTACTGATATTCAAATTGGCGGCAATTTCTTTTGACGTATATCCATTTGCTATAAATTTCAAAACCTCTTTTTCCCTTTCAGAAAGACGGGCAAATTTCAGTTCGCTCTTTAATCTTTCGTTTTCTTCTGCCAACCGCCTGACAATCTCATCGCTTTTAAATCCCTTGGCAGCTCCCAAAGCAGCATGAACCTGTTTGAACACTTTCCGGTGAAATGCCAATTCAGTTGAAAGTGCTTGATTTTGCTCTCTCAAATAGGAAATTTCATTACTCAATTGATCGCTATATTTAGGTTGATTAATCATGGTTCTCAGAATTTTTCCTGAATAATTAGTTATGAAATATTTCCATATAGATTTTCAATGGTTTCATTCGAAACAATCAACTTGCTCAAACGTAATTTGCTTAATCATTCGCGATTGAGTAAATTGCGGCACATTTTCCAGGAACCGATTTAATAATAACATCCCACCAGTGGCAGTAAACTGTATTTCATGTTATGACTGCTTGTTTTTGTAAGGCACACACACCTGATTTTGCCTAATCCCATACACACACTTTTCGGTTTCTGAATTTGACTGCATTCACTCTTGAAATGCTCATATTATGTGTATAAACAAAAACTGACTTCCCATGAACAAACTACAACACATCAAAATCTTCATTGCTGACGACCATCCTGTCATTGCTCAGGGGATCGTTTGTATGCTTTCTCGGCAACCCGATATGATCGTGGTTGGTTCTGCCAACAGCGGTCAGGAAATGTTTCAAGCGCTTCCCAAATCTTGCCCTACCGTTCTGTTACTTGACCTAAATATGCCTGGCACTGACTTCTATGAAAATATTGCATGGGTCAAAAAACATGCTCCGTGGGTCAAGATTATTGTTTTTTCTGGCTATTATTCACCTGATATTGTCAAATCCTTATTACAGGAAGGGGTGATGGGTTATGTTGCCAAAACCTCCAAACCTAATGACGTAATTGAAGCCATTCAAACTGTCGTAGAAGGAAAAACCTTTGTTGCTCCTCCGGCCAACTCCCAATCTGACAACCATCTTGCTCCCCAACAATATGAGCGGCAAGACGACTTCCGTAAACGCTTGAGCCTTTCACGAAGGGAACAGGAAGTCCTCGAACTCATCAGTAGAGGATTAAGCAGCCAAAGGATCGGTAAATCACTTTACATCAGTAAGCATACAGTTGAAACGCACCGTAAAAATATTTTACGGAAATTAGATTTCAACACAAGCACAGAACTTGTCAAGTTCGCTGTTCAGCAAGGCTTGGTTTGATGGTTGACGGAAATTATTAAGGCTTCCGTCAACCACCAAAAACCTGTTACCGCTTCAATACATAAGCATGGATTTGCTGGTTATCCAGTTTTTTAACCAGCGAAAAGGCACCGTTCTTCGTGTCGTAAGTCTGCACAAATACAGCATAAAGCCCATTGCGTTCTTGCCTAACAATATTGGATTCCATGTAACCTTTTTCCATTAAAAAGGAAACCCTTTTTACGGCATTACTGTGATTGGCAAAGGTTCCAGCGATTACAGCAAATGAGCCTTCTTTGTAGAATTCGTCTTTTAATACTTTTTCGTTAGTAGGACTTTCAATTTCTTCCGGAACTTTCGTCGTGATAAACTCTTGCCCCCCTTTGTCTGCATCAGCATTTCTGTTATCTTCAAGCGAGGTTGAAGCTGCATAAAATTCCCCTTCACCAGAGATTCCTGCCATTGGGGCTGCACCTCCTGGCGACCCTCCCATTTCAAGGATTTTCACCTCCATCCTCCTATTATACTGGTGCTCTGATTCAGAACAAGCTACTCCGTCCGTACAACGGTTTCGTATTTGACTTTCGCCATATCCAAATGGCTCAAGCATACTTCCTGGAATCCCTTTAGAAGTAATGTATTTATAAACACTTTGTGAACGACGGTATGATAAATCATGATTGTAAGGACTGCTACCACGGGAATCTGTGTGGGAAGCAAGCTCTAATTTCATACCGTTATATTGCTTCAGCAAAGTAACCACTTCGTCCAAATCCTGATAAGAATCTGGGCGCAAAGAAGCATCGTCAAAATTGAAATAAATACTGGGCAGCCTTATGGTCATGCCTGCATAAAATGGAGAGCCACCCAAAAAAAGTGGAAGCTCAATTGCCCCGTTTTCTTGATTACACGGAACACCTTTAGTACTGATAATACCTGGTGCAGAAGAAATATTATCTTTCTCCGCATATATAGAATAAGTTCTGTTGCACTCAATACAATACTCATAAAACCCCGTGGCATCAGCATATACAGTAATTGCTTCTTTAGAATCCACATCCACAATTTTGACTGCTGCCCCAGAAACCGGGTTATTTGTGTTTTCACGCATTACATTTCCACTCAGGGCTACACAATTTATCGCTTTCTGTAATGTGATATTCAAATTGTCTAAATCAGTATCAGGTGTTATTACAATATACTTAGGTATATATTCTTTTTTTGAAACCTTGACCACATAATTACCTCGGCCTAATTTTAGATCTGATTTTCCATCTTCTTTGGTTTCTGCCACCGCACCCATTCCATTTGAGTTTACATCAAGGATGAAATTGTCGGTTTCGTTTCCAGGGTTTAATGTGACAATTTGATCGTCAGATGCCGACAAGGATATTTCTTTGAAATTGATAGCACTTACCTCCGCTCCAGATAAAGGTTTGCCATCTTCATCAAAAATCACTAAGCCATCCAAATTCTTTTCCGTACCTGCAATAGGCATGTTAGTTTCACCTTCTATGTAAAATTTGTAAATATCGTCCCCGCCAAAACCACCTTGGCGATCAGAAGAGAAATAGCCGTTCTTGTTGTCCCTGTCAATAATTAACCCGAAATCATCATCTGGAGAATTGAACGGTAGCCCAAGATTAATTGGGGTACGCCATTCTTCATTCTGTTTGTTTAGGGTTGAATAAAAAAGGTCAAGATTACCCAAGCCGCCATGTCCGTCGGAAGAAAAATAAAGTGTCCCATCAGCAGCGATGTAAGGAAATACCTCATTGTTTGATGAATTCACTTTGTCGCCAAGGTTTATCATTTGACTCCATTTGTCGCCAACGCGGTAAACGGCATACAAATCCATTCCGCCATACCCCCCTGGAACATCTGATGAGATGAAAAGCACATCTTCATCGGGAGAAATAGTTGGGTGGCAGTAATTGTAATTCACATTGTTGAACGACAACTTCTGGACATTTTCCCAAACTTCCTCATTTTTTGCCGCTGCATAAATTTGAAGCTTTTTATACCCATCAGAAGCTTGTTCCTGGCTTTCGTTCCGAGTAAAGAAAATGGCACTTGCTGTTCGGTCAAAAGTCACTGGCCCTTCATGGAGCTTAAAAATCAATTCATCTGCAAGTGGTTCCGGATAGTCGAGAAATCCTTCTGCATTCCGCTGTGCCTTATAAATGGACATGATGTTCTTTCCATCAATATTCTTGTCCTTGACATTGAATATAAGGCTCTCATGGCGGGTAGAAATGAATACGATCCCATCTTTGTAAAATACTGGGCTGAACTCTAATTCATCAGAATTGACCCCTCTTTCATTGCTCACAACCACCAGCTCTTCAGATAGTGGCAATTGTGCAAAAACCCCTGTAAGGGAGGTAAGCAGTGCGAATTGCAGTAATGCTAAATACTTTTTCATAAGTTGTTCTAGTGTGTTTCAATAAACAGACACCCAAATTCAAGAGGGGGGAGTCATGAAAACAGATACCTGAACGCTGAATTATTTTTTCTTAAAATACCGGGGATTCTCAAGGTTTCCTTTTTCGTCTCTCAGGTCATAGCGTGCAATCACCTCTATTGATCCTGAAGAATGATCTTTAATATCTGAAAGGGTCGCATCATATGAAATGCCAGCCCCAATTTTTTGATTGAACTGATAAAAAACAAGCAAGTCCACACTATCGCCGCTATTGTTGCCACCTGTCCTATAATTCAACCCTGCGGTCAACAGCTTCTTATAACGTACAGAAACATTAACGTCGGCATTTACAGGAGCATGCTCAACCCATTTTATCATCACGTTGGGCATCACTTCAAGGTCATCCGTTGCTGGGATTACAGCTCCTAAATTAAAATATCGGTGCGGGAAAGCTTTCGCTTGTTTTGAGACCAAGTCATTAAAACCGAGAATATTGGGATAAAGTTGTGGGGAAGAGGCTCCGAAGTAAAAAAGGTCTTTGTAAGTGAGGTAAAACCCTACTCCAACATTGCCTGAATAATTGTCGTCAAAGGCGCCATTGTTGAGCGAAGGATCGTTTTGTGAGACCGTTACAACTTTTGGATCAGAAAATTTAATGCCAAGGTACTCCAATGTGGCCTGTAAACCCAATCTTAGGTCAATTTCTTGGGTAATTCTAAGATTATATGAGTAAGCCGCAGACCCAAACCATGTATCAGAAACACCGATACTTTGACGTGAAAGAGATCCTCCTACCCCTGCCCTTTGTTTCATTATCGGTGTTTGAAAGCTAATAACCTGAGAGGTTGGAGCGCCCTCAAAGCCCATCCACTGACTACGGTGTAAAGCAGTAAAAGAAGCTGTATTCCTGCTTCCGACATAGGCAGGGTTATACAATTGTTGGTTGAAGACAAAATGTGAGAATTGTGACTCTTGTTGCCCAAAGGCGGTTATTGAAAACAAGATCACGATAGCAAATGTCAATATTTTATTCATGACTGATTATTTCGGTTTTGGGCCATTGGTTCATGGTTTTTGGAATGCGAACCAAAAACCATGAACCAAAAACCATAAATTAGCGATAGACCATCACAAAACCTTTTTCAGGTTCGGAAGAATTGTCACATCGGAAAACAAAAAAGTACGTGCCGTCAGGTACATCCCTTCCATTATACGTACCCTTCCAAGTATTATCATATGGTGCTGCTTCAAATACCTTATCTCCCCATTGGTTATAAATGATTAACTGATTGTTTGGGCAAGCATCTACTTCCAAGCAGGATATAACAAACTGGTCATTTATCCCATCATTGTTGGGCGTAATCACTGTTGTAGCTATACACTGGTCAGGCGGATAACGTACTTCAATGGTGACCAACGCTATATCACAAAGTTCAGGACAATCTTTATAGCATATTTCATAAGCCATAATGTCGGTTTCCCTAAAACCAGATTGAGGGTTATAGGTAAACACCCCTTCTCCATTATAGGAAACATTACCATTGCTTGGCTGCTGAACAACTGTAATTGTGTAATCGTCATTTGCCAGCACATCATTCACTACCACATTGAAACTCTGAGGCGCATCGACCACTCCGATAACAAAGTCATCTTTTGCTATGGGTTCCGTAATAATAGTTACCACCGTGTCATTGCTCGCAGTACATCCATCAATATCGGCAGTTACCGTATAGGCCCCATTCAAAATAGCTGGCGTAACTGGACAACGGTCGTTCGAGAATATATTCCCGGCAGGGTCTCTCCATGTGTACGTAGCCCCTGGCATAGCAGGTTCAGCACAAAACTCCAAATCTCCCCCATCACAGGCTGAGGACAACAGTTCTGCTGTAACTGGGCTCAACATTCCCGTTACTTCCAGTTGCAATGTCCCAATATTGATACACTGGCCCAGCGTACCGGTCACCGATACAGAATACAACCCAGAACAGGAAGCAACAATATTCGGTATTGGCAGATTATTGCCAGATTGTACCCCACACGGGCCATCCCAGACAAATGTATCCCCTCCAGAGACGTTTGCGATCAACGTGACTTCCGTTGTGCCATCCACGCAATCTACATCCCCATCGACGATTATGCCAATCGGCAATGGGAGTTCTACCGTAACCTCCACTGTGCTCATGTCTGAAACACATCCATCAGCAGTGATTATTTGCAAACCGTAAGTCGTTGTTGCCGTTGGGCTTACGATAATTGGCAAACCTGGAAAGGTTGGATCAATTGTGCCATTTACCGTCCATTCAAATGAAACGCCCAGCGGTATATTCTGACTAAAAATAGTCGTTGAGCCGCCCATGCAGATGACAGAATCTGTGGTTTCGAGTAGTGGCGTAACAGGCTTATCAGTAATGGACAGGTTTACCGTTTCAGTTGTTGAGCAACCAATTGACGATGTTGCCGTCACCTCATATAGGCCAGAACAATCGGCAGTAACATTGTTCAATGTAAAAGTGGAATCGTTTTGAACCGGTGTGCAATTTCCATTCACATTAATATTCCAAACCAGTCCAGCAGTACTCGTAACAGCAGAAATATCAATATTACTGCCTCCATCCACACAGTCCACTTGGCCATCAACACCAAGCGAGAAAGCTGGATCCTCTTGAACCACAACTACCCACTCGGCAGTATCGGAGACACAGTTACCTTGGGTAATAATATATTTATAAATGTATGTGCCAGGCAATGATGGATTGGCTGCATTATCATGGTTGTTGATGTCAATCAACCCACTCCCGATCATTGGCATTGCTGTCCAATGGTAATCAATATTTGGCCCAGCAAATTCTTCACCATCCAAAGCTATTGATTCACCGATACAAGCTTCTGTCTTATCACCGGTAAGATCAGGTTGTGGAGGTTCGTCATTTATGATAACATTTCTGGACACTTCGCTAACACAACCATTTGCAGTAGTACAAAGAACAGTATAGACACCTGAATTAGATGATGTTGCGTTGATGATCGTCAAGGTTTCACCAAAAGCAAATGTTCCATCGGGAAGTTCCCAAACACAGTCCACGACTCCTGCATTGACCGTATCAATTGCTTCTAAAACAAGTGGGATACTGCCATCAGTGCAGACAAGGTCATTGTATTCAATAATAACTTCTGGATTAGCAAAAACCTCCACATCAACACTAGCCGTAAGCACACAATTGAATGGAAATGTTATGGTCACATTATACGTACCTGTCATGTCCTGCGAGAGGGCAGGTTTTGTGAATGAAAATGCATTGGAAATGATATTCCCCATCGGATCGACCCACTCATAAGTTGCATTTGCATAATCATCTGTAAAAAACAACACATCCTCTCCTTCACAAGGATTGATAGGAAATGCATCAGCAATCGCATTAGGGATTTCCACAATTTCGATATTGAACCCACAAGTTACTTGATTTCCGTTCATATCAGTAATCAAATAGGTCAATGTATGCATGCCTGCGCTGATCGTACTTCCCGTTGGTGGGCCACCAGTTTGGATAATTGAAGCTATTCCACAATTATCAACGGCAGGCATTGGATTGTAATCCAATGCCAAGCTGTCACAAGCGGTAGGTTGAATTCCAGCAATGAACCCTGAAGGGTCATCAACAATTGACCCGTCAACATAAATGGTAATATTTTCAGGGCAATCTACATCTGGTATTTCATCATCCTGGACAATAACGATAAAGTCTTGCACCGCTCCATTTCCATTTTCATCAACGGCCGTACAAGTAACGGTATGCATTCCCACAACGAAAAAATCTCCTGAAGAGGCATCACAATAAAAGGTATCGACACCACAATTGTCGTCGGTCAATATCGGTGACCAATTTACTATAGCACCACATTCATTCGGGTCGGCATTCACAATAATAGTTGTCGGAACACCTGTCATAGTAGGGAACTCACTGTCAATAACAGTCACATTGAAAGAACAAACCGTCACATTACCTGCTGCATCTGTAGCCGCAGCCTGCACTTGTGTTGCCCCTACCGGGAATACTGAATTGGGCATAGGCAAAACGATAAAACTAATCACGCCACAATTGTCAGCAGGATTGATAAACGGCCAACTTACTTGTGCCGAACACAGCCCAGGATCGTTGTTCACTGTAATGTTCCCAGGACAAGGATTCAAACTTGGCGGTTCATTGTCACTTACTTTTACATTAAAAGTACATTCGGTCACATTGCCCACTGCGTCAACTGCAGTGTATGTTACAGGGGTAGTTTCCGCAGGGAATAAATCGCCTGAAACGAGGGGGCTGGACTCAAGCACAAGAACTGCACAGTTGTCAGTAGCCGTTGGCTCCTGCCATGTTACTATGGCTCCACAAACACTGGGGTCCGTATTGACGTTAATGTCAACTGGGCAATTGACGATAACCGGAGGCTCTGTATCTTGCACAGTCAATTGGTAGGAACAAGACGCTGTGTTTCCGGCAGCATCCGTCGCCGTACATGTAATTGTATTGATTCCAACAGGAACTAAATCTCCAACGGAAAACCCACAGTCAACAATAACTCCTGGGCAATTGTCAGTAGCAGTTGCCATGAAATCATTGATAAAAATGATACCACAGGAATCCGCTGTATTGTCAACCGTCATCGCTCCAGGGCAAGTAATTGAAGGTGCCTCATTATCAACGACCGTCACTGTAAAACTACAAGTTGAGGTGTCGTTGGTTATGCTGATGGCCGTGTATGTCGCAGTCGTGGTTCCAATATTGAATACTTGGGTATCTGGAATACTGTCTGCTCCGCTTCCTGTCGTTGCGTCCGTCAACTCGTAATAAATGGTGTCCAATCCAGCGATTGGGTCAATTCCAGGAGCAGCTGTATTGATGACAGCAGCGCATTCGCCGGCATCTATATTTTGTGTAATTGACAGTGAGCAATCAAGGTCTATAATAATGTTTTGTAAAATGATTACATTAAATGAACAACTATCAATATTTCCTGCCGCATCTTCAACATAATAGGTAACAAGAGTAGTCCCTGGAGCAAAGGCAGCGCCACTTGCATCGTCGGCCCCTTCTCCCGTGGTAGCACCGGTAAGGTGATAATAAGTAGTATCAATACCACAATTATCGGCAGAAGAAACAAGACTGATATTGTTAACAACAGTATCTATTATAGCGATTGTCACTAAAAACATGGTGTCAGAAGGGCAAACCAAGGTAGGCGTTTGATTATCAGAAACGGTGACCAAAAATTGGCACATATTCGTATTTCCACTCAAATCTTCAACTGTACACGTCACTGTAGAATCGCCAACGGGGAAAACTGTCCCGGATGGAGGAACACAAGTCATCATGGGATCTGGATCACAGTTATCACTGACTATCGTTGTCCAAGTTACAACTGCTGTGCATATGTCAGATTCAGTTCCTACTGAAATATTTGTAGGACAGGTAATCGTAGGAGAAGTATTATCATCAAACGCAACCATGAAAGAACAGGAGTCTTTGTTGCCTGACAAATCTTCTATAATTATATATACTGTTGTATCACTATTGATAACAACTCCATCAGCTGGCACCTGAGTGATTTTGATGTCACCAACCGCATCACAATTGTCGCTAAAGACCACTAAGCCAGTATAGTTTGGTAAAGTAGCCTCACAGTTGCCATCTGCTAACAAAACATCATCTGGAGCACAGGTGGTAATGATTGGAGGAGTTACATCAATAATGCTAACATCAAATGAACAATCTGCCATATTGCCAGCTGCATCTGTCGCTGTGAAAGTGACTGTGGTTGTCGTATTGATAACTGTTGCAATTACTGGTACTTGGATCAAGCTCAAACCTGGACAGTTATCTGTTGCCGTTACCAGTCCTGCATAATCAGGTAATGTAGCTTCGCAATTGGCATCAGCATTTAAAGTTTGATTGCCCGGACAAGTGACGACCGGCAGTTCACTATCATCCAATATGACTTTAAATGTGCAGGAAGAAGCGTTGCCTTCTTCATCAGTCGCTGTCATTGTCATATCCGTATCGGCAGTGACCACCGTTCCAGCGATTGGAGATTGTACAATTGTGATATTGGCGATAGCTGTACAATTATCGGAAACAGTTGTCATCACCGTATAATCAGTTATAATCGCTTCGCAGTTTGCATCAATGCTGACTGTTTGGTTGGCGGGGCAGGTGATAGTCGGCGGAGTTGTATCTACCACATTGAAACTACAAGTTTCAGTATCACTATTTCCAGAACCGTCAGTCGCTGTCAAGGTCACTGTCTGAACACCCAAATCTGAGCAGGTATATGAATGTAATGGACTAGTCTCGGTAACCGAGCAATTGTCAGTGCTGCTACCATCGCCGATATTGGCTGCCAATGTGCCGTCACCGTTGGCGTCCAATACCACGTCCGCTATCGTTACTGGGCAGATTGCAACTGGCGCTTCATTGTCAACTACATTGAATGAACACGTCGCCGTGCCAATGTTGCCAGAACCGTCAGTCGCCGTCAAGGTCACTGTCTGGACACCAAGGTCTGAACAAGTATATGATTGGGAAGGGCTTGTCTCGGAAGCTACCGAACAATTGTCGGTGCTGCTGCCATCGCCAATGTTCGCTGGCAATGTCCCGTTGCCACTGCCGTCCAACACCACGTCCGCTATCGTTGCTGGGCAGATTGCTGTCGGCACTTCATTGTCAACCACATTGAAACTACAAGTTTCAGTATCACTATTTCCAGAACCGTCAGTCGCTGTCAAGGTCACCGTTTGGACACCCAAATCCGCACAAGTGTATGACTGGGAGGGGCTTGTCTCGGTAACAGAGCAGTTGTCGGTACTGCTACCGTCACCAATATTGGCAGGCAATGTGCCATTGCCACTGCCGTCCAATACAACATCCGCAATGGATGCCGGGCAGATTGCAACTGGCACTTCATTGTCAACTACATTGAATGAACACGTCGCCGTGCCACTGTTGCCAGAACCGTCCGTCGCTGTCAAAGTCACTGTCTGGACACCAAGGTCAGCACATGTATATGATTGGGAAGGGCTTGTCTCGGAAGCTACCGAACAATTGTCGGTACTGCTGCCATCGCCAATGTTCGCTGGCAATGTGCCGTTGCCACTGCCGTCCAACACCACGTCCACTATCGTTGCAGGGCAGATTGCTGTCTGCACTTCATTGTCAAACACATTGAAACTACAAGTTTCAGTATTACTATTTACAGAACCGTCAGTCGCTGTCAAGGTCACTGTTTGGACACCCAAGTCCGAACAAGTATATGACTGGGAGGGGCTTGTCTCTGCAACAGTGCAGTTGTCGGTACTGCTACCGTCACCAATATTAGCAGGCAATGTGCCATTGCCACTGCCGTCCAATACAACATCCGCTATCGTTGCTGGGCAGATTGCAACTGGCGCTTCATTGTCAACTACATTGAATGAACACGTCGCTGTGCCAATGTTGCCAGAACCGTCCGTCGCTGTCAAAGTCACTGTCTGGACACCAAGGTCGGTGCAGGTATATGACTGGGAGGGGCTGGTTTCTGTAACAGAACAGTTGTCGGTGCTGCTGCCGTCGCCAATGTTGGCGGGCAATGTACCATTGCCGCTGCCGTCGAGCACCACATCCGCTATCGTTGCGGGGCAGATTGCAACTGGGTCTATGTTGTCAACAACGTTGAACGAACAGCTGGCCGTGTTCGTGTTGCCAGAACCGTCCGTCGCTGTCAAAGTCACTGTCTGCGCACCAAGGTCAGCACATGTATATGATTGGGAGGGGCTCGTCTCGGATGCAACCGAACAATTATCGGTACTGCTGCCGTCACCAATGTTTGCAGGCAATGTGCCATTGCCGCTGCCGTCAAGCACCACATCCGCTATCGTTGCGGGGCAGATTGCAACTGGGTCTATGTTGTCAACAACGTTGAACGAACAGCTGGCCGTGTTCGTGTTGCCAGAACCGTCCGTCGCTGTCAAAGTCACTGTCTGGCCGCCCAAATCCACACAAGTATATGACTGGGAGGGGCTTGTCTCGGTAACAGTGCAGTTGTCGGTACTACTGCCGTCACCAATGTTGGCGGGCAATGTGCCATTACCGCTTGCGTCAAGCTCAACATCAGTTATTGATGCTGGACAGACTGTAGCTGGGTCTATATTGTCAACAACATTGAAGGAACAACTGGCCGTGTTCGTGTTGCCAGAACCGTCGGTCGCTGTCAAGGTCACTGTCTGCGCACCAAGGTCGGTACAGGTATATGACTGGGACGGGCTGGTTTCGGTAACAGAACAGTTGTCGGTACTGCCGCCGTCACCAATGTTGGCAGGCAACGTGCCATTACCGGTTGCGTCAAGCTCAACATCAGCTATTGACGCTGGGCAGACCGCAACTGGATTTTCTGTATCATTTATTGTTATTGTAAACGAACAAGTAGTTGTCTGGCTTTTAGAATCAGTTGCAGAATAAGACACTGTTGTTATACCTACTGGAAAAGTGTCACCATCTCCTAACATGCTTGTTTGTACCAATGCAGGGTCTGGGTTGTCGCAATCATCATCTACTGTTGGTAAAGTCCATGAAACGACTTTCCCGCAAATACCGGGATCATTACTCATGGTCATATTCGCAGGACAACCATTAATCACTGGAGGATCATCAACTTTTGCACCTACGCCATTATTGGTGAGAATAGGTATAGACATGGGCGGGAAGCCTTGTCCTGCAACGATGCTCGTTGGGATATTCGAAAATGAGATATCCGATGCATCTGTCACATCGGTTAGCGTAGTAAAGTATATCGTAAAAATCGAATCGCCATTTGGAACGGTCTCCCCTGAACCATCGTCATCAATCCAAGCAAAGGTAATTATGCCCATACTGGTTTGACTTAAACCAAAATCACCAATATCCAAATGTTGAAGGTTGAAGTTTTTGATACTATCATACCTTATCACCATTTCATCCCATGTAATGGAAAATGACAGTGCCGAAACATTTGAAAAATTATTTACTTCTATATCAATAGCAAGTACAGAATCTTGGCAAAACGCAGTATCGCTTACAGCAGTTACTAAAAGGTCGGCAATAACTTGATTTATAGTAACTGTAAATGAGCAAGTACCTGTATTCCCCTTTAAATCTGTAGCCATGTATGTCACGGTTGTAACACCACTGTTTGGCATCGAATTAAAAGTACTACCGCTCACATCGTCATTTCCTGCCAAAACAGTCGCTCCTGTAGTTGAATAAGTGACTGCTGGCGTCATACAGTTATCACTGAATGATACTGGTGCAATCCCATTTACTACTTCACTTGGATTCATGGTGTTTATCAACACATTTCCAGGGCAAGATATCACAGGGTCAACGGTATCGTCAACATCAACCTGTCCATCAGTTGTGGTAACAGGAATGCTCATTGGTGGAAACCCAGATCCAACAACAATTGGTGTAGGTGTTCCATTAAATTCAATGGTTGAAGAAGTTCCCATTCCACCTAAAACCGTAAAATAAACCCTGTAGATAATGGTTCCATTTGCAGCTGATTCACCTGAACCATCATTGTCGACCCATGCAGCTGTATAAAACCCCATTCCCGTTTGGGTAGTACCAAAATCAGGACCATCTAAATGTTGTAGATTAAAAGCACCAATAGAATCAAACTGTAGTATCGTTTCATCCCAGTGCATTGAATAGGAAAAAGCCGTGATATTTGTAAAGTCTGTCACTGCAATCGGCACAGACACTGTATCACCGCAAGTTTCGAGAGTCGGCACAGAAAAATTTACTTGTGCCATTAAATTTCCAACCCATAGTGTCAATACAAAAATGAGTAGTTGTAAAACTTTGCGCATTTTTCAATTATTTACCCCAACTGAAGGGAATTGTTTTTGGGAACTACCGTCAGTTGATGTTAATCGGTTAACAGGAATATATTTTTCTCTCAATTCATATCGTCCCCAAACCTAATACTTATTTAACTAACTTTTAAAATGTTAGGTCTGATTCTGTAAGTCAACATGCTTTCTGGAGATATTTTTCAGCACTTGCCATTCTCATCTAATCCATGTCTTTTTAGCCCCTTGAAAGTTATATTCCTCTCCCCGCTATTCAACTAAGAATAGCGGGGAATGAGGAAAACTAGTGGGTATTCAGTTCCTGTGTGCAGGAACTCTACTACAAGCCTATTGTACTAGATTTTGATAATTCTTAATAGCAAATACTGAAACACCCTACCAACCCAATGTCAGCAAGGTGCCATGCTCTTTTAATCTAGGAGAACCATTTTCCTAACGGCAATCCCTTCTGCTGTTTCCAAAGTATAAAAGAATACTCCTGATGTTGGTAAATCATCAGACGCTACCCTGACTTCTTGATAACCAGCAGTGTAATTTCCTTCATAAACCTTAACAATTTTTCCTGAAACATCTATAATTGTAAGCGTTGCTGAAGTAGCATTCTGTAAATAGAAAGGTATAATCGTTGCCGAGCCAAATGGATTTGGTCGGTTTTGGTACAATGCAAAGGCATCACTTTCAGCTTCATTTATACCAGTAACATTATTAAAGGTCAAGCCGAGATCAAACTTATCCAGGTTACTGTTCCAAGCATTTGCAACAACTGGTGCAGAAACAATATTCAACAAACTGCTAAGCTTGGCCCCTCCATCAATTGCATCAAAAACCAGTGTAAACAATACCTCATTATCTTGCAAAGTAGTTGGCGTATCGTTGTACCAAATAGAAGTAATCTGGCCATCATCAATTCCATTCAATCCAAAATGCTGCTCAGACATTCCTGGCAAAGCTCCTAACTCAATATCCTTAAGTTTCAAAACATCAGGATTGAATCCGAAAGTATTTTGGAAGGCCGACATTTCGACAAAATCTTTTGCTTTAATATCAACTCGGTATTCCTGCCCTGCTGCTACCGTTTGGTCATCTATGCTGAATTGGAGCAAACCATTTCCACCATCTGAGACATCATCATCGTCGCCAACAATAGATGCTGGGTCAGCATCCAATGTCAGGTCTCCAATTTTCATCCCTATAAAATCTCCTGTCATTGGGCCAGCCAAACCTGTATATACGATCGACTGAGGAAATGGTGGTGAAAATGGATTCAATGGATCAGGGAACACGTATGAGGCATCGACAAAACGCCATGAAGTACTATTGGAAAGTCCAATACATGGAATCCCTGCCAATACAATCAGGTGCAGTTCGAGCCTGTCAAGTACATTGATAGATCCATCATTGTTGATATCCGCTGCTATCCGGCGATATGGTGTCGGAATCTGGTTCATTGGATCACCAAGGATGTGAAGTTGAAGTACCAGTACATCAAGTACATTGATACCATTGCAATCATTAATATCCTTGGTTGGTGTAATCGTTTCATTACTGCCCAACGGTACTGAGAAAGCGTAGGTGGCTGTGCCTGGAGGAGTGCCTGTTGTTTGGTTATCTCCAACGGAACCTGTCATGGCTACGTTTGCCAATTCTACAGGATCACCATTCTCAGTTTCAAGACTTCCATCCAAAAGGACATTCATCGGCGTAGCAACTATTGATACCGAACCATTTAATGTTGTAACCGGTACCGTGCTTAGATCACAGCGAACAAACATTTCAGCAATTGGAGTGCCATCTATTGTCACTGTTGTACTGGTACCAATACCACCCACCAACAGTACGTCAACATTGAAAATGGTTGTGCCGTCAGGTATAGTAACTGGTGCGCCACTTACCCAACTGAATGCAATATCATTCGTGAATGGACTATTCGGGAAGAAGTCACTAACCGACATTCCCGGAAGACCAAATCCACTTACGCCAGTCACAGTCGCTACTGCTGGATCATCTACATGAATCGAGAATGAAACAGCACATATATCATCAAAGCCAGTCACTGTTACAGGAATGGAAACCGTTGTTCCACTACCTCCTGTTACATCATCGGCACTAACTGTACCTCGCTCGATTACTGTTACTGGAGTAGTACACATGCTGGTATTTCCTGAGCCATCGGTAACGGTAAGTTCAACATTTACAATCCCTACGTCATTTATATCAAACGTGTTTGGAGAAATACTCAAAGTAACAGCTCCACAATTATCGGTACTTCCGTTGTCAATATCACCTGGAACTAATGAGCCGGTTCCGTTACCATCCAAAATCAAAGTAGTAGCTGGCAAACAAACTGCTTGAGGTGCTTCAAGGTCACGAATGCTCAATATAAAACTGATCGGTGTACTATTTCCACAAGGATCGGTCACCGTACCTGTAATGGGATAGTCGCCCGGCACATAAACGCCGTTTATATCGTCTGTGCCATTTCCAAAACCATAAGAAGCCAAAGCCGAGTTAGTAATGGCAAGGAATGCATCTGCCGCACAATCAGTTATAAAATCCAACAAATTCACATTCACCGTAGCAAAACACTCATCTGGATCGGTACCAATAATCAATGGATTTGGAATAGAAACCAGTGGGTTGTCATCATCCAACACAGTAATTACTCGCGAATCCATGGTGGAGTTACCACAATCATCTGTTGCTGTCCACGTCCTTGTAATCGAATAATTATAATGGAGACAATTACTTGGATCACCATTTTGAGTATCCATTTCTGAAAACCCAATAGTCGGACTTAAGTCACAGTTATCTGTAGATGTTGGCGTTGCCTGAATCGGAATTGAATTGCAATCAACTGTAACATCTGCAGGGACTCCAAATAAGGACGGATTGCTGTTGTCTTCAACTGTTATCACTTGCAAACAAGTTGCTGTGCCGCCAGCAGTAGTCGCATCCCAAGTTCTATTTATTACCCTGCAATCCCCTAACCCACTGACTGTTACATCTGTATATGTTGTTGTAACAGGGCCACAGGCAGTTGTTGCCGTAGCTGAACCTCCTGAAGTGGCTGGATTATTTTCATCAAAATTCTGGCACAGTACCGTAATGTCCAAAGGACATACAATAGCTGGTGTGGAAGCATTGGTAATTATAACTTCAGTCGTACAAGTGTTCGAATTTCCAGCAGCATCCGTAACTGTTAAAGTCACGGTGTGTGGGTTTGGAGTTGTGAAACAATCAAACAGTGCAGGAGATACATTCAAACTGGCAACAAAACAGTTGTCATTACTTCCATTGTTTATTGTTGAAGGAGTAATCGTCGCAATGCCGTTGCTGTTCAACGTCAAAGGAATTGGTCCTGGTTGACAAATGGCAGTTGGTGTCTCGTTGTCCAGAATGGTTACTGTTACAGTATGAGTAGATGAATTGCCACAAGGATCCGTTGCCGTAAATTCGACTGTATGCACACCAACATTGAAATTGCCACTTGCAACTGGCCCGTTGTGGATAACCATGTTGCCATCAATTTCATACGTAATAGTCAAATACTGAAAATCAGCACAATCTGTTATAGCATTGGTTACATCAATCGTCGCAAAACCTAAACACTGGCCTGGCGTATTGCCAACCGTAACAATACTGGTATAGTTAAATACAGGGTCTTGTGTATCTTGTATGATCGCTGTCCGAGATGCTGTAGTTGAATTACTACAATTGTCCGTAGCCGTCCAAGTCCTCGTAACAGTGTAATTGTAATAACCGCACTGAGAAGGTAAAAACAACGGTGTTGGAGGGTTTGTACTATTATTGAAACGGCTATCATTAAATGTACTACTTAAACTAACATTTGTATCACAATTATCAGATGCCGTAACCGTAGGTGCTGTCGGTGGATTACACTGGAATGGATTCGGATAGTTTGGCACACCAGACAAGATCGGGTTAGTAGTATCGGTAATGGTTATGGTCTGAGCACAAAGGCTTGTATTACCTTCAGTATCCGTTGCTGCCCAAGTCCGGGTAAAGGTCAAACAATCTGCACCATTCGGAGTAGGGTTTTCATTAAATATCGAAGTTAGCACTGAGCCATCGCAATTGTCAACGGCAGTTGCAAAGCCCGTGATTGTGGCTGGTGGAGAATTTCCTGCCAACTCACATGCTATAGATGCTGTCGGTGGACAGGAAATAACAGGTGGCAGGTTATCCTGTAATTCCAAAGATGTCAAGCAGAACCCCTCATTGCCGAAATTGTCAGTTGC
Source organism: Saprospiraceae bacterium (assembly GCA_029263015.1). GTDB lineage: Bacteria > Bacteroidota > Bacteroidia > Chitinophagales > Saprospiraceae > UBA6168. Next base: position 33,449 of record JAJCYI010000210.1, read on the forward strand.
CTTGAAAAATATAGGGATTGGAGGCCCGGTTGCAAGATCCCCGCAATCAAATAAAATTGACGCCGAGTAAGGTCCATTTATGCCCGCTGTTGCAATCATAAAATCAAGTGGTCCAGGATCGCAATTATCAATACTCCCATCGTCAAAAGCGATAGCATTTACAGTTGCTTCTCCATTTCCATTCAAAGCCACAATCACATCATCACAAGCAGCCAAAGGAGGTTGCTTGTCTTCGACATGCAATTTCACCAAACAAGTATCTGATACCTTGCCGTGATGGTCAACTGCACGGACCCATGCATTTACGTAAGCATCCAAAGAGTCACAGAATAGGGAATCACAATTTTGCCAAGTGACACTATCGAGGGTTATCTGATAATCTAAAGGATCACACATAACAGATGCATCAACAAAGAAGGCTTTGCCATCTGAATTCGTGAAACTTGATGACCATTTTGGCTGGCCGAAATCACCCGTGAAAGTCTCACTGAAATTCTTGATCCATACCTCAGCGTTCCCACCTAAGTTGTCAGTTGTACGAGCTACAAAACAGAATTCCTGCCCAGCATTAAGCGTGACTGTTGCTGTTCCTGATTGCATCAAAGGCGTAATATTGGTCGTCAATTGTTGGAATGCGCCACCGCCAATCGTAAAACCAAACGGATCCCAGGTCGGGCTACTATTATTCGACTGATAATTCCAATCGAATGAGAAGGTAATGGCATTTGAAACAGTGACACAAAATTCATTGTCCCCTGAATTTCCAGAGCCGTTATCCCCACTTGAAATATAAATACCCCCATTGATCAACGAGTCAGGGAAGATTTTGCCGAGACCATCTGCATCGAGGCACACAGCAATTGTATCGACACAGGTTAGCATTGGACGAAGTGTATCCATTACAGTAATAGTACCTGTACATTGATCCGTGTTTCCACTTGGATCAGTAACTGTCAAAGTATAAACTCTTGGCTGATTTCCTCCAACATTTGGATTCGTGTCAATGTCATCACAAGTAAACATTGTTTGGCTCAAGTCACCTATTGACGCACAGCAATTATCATCAGCACCATATCCGATTAAGGTGTTGTCCCATCTTTGGTAATCGATTTGGAGCGACCAGCTATCTATGAAACCCATAGTGGCGGGTGCCGCACTTGTGGTGTCGGTGACGGTCAATGTCCAAACCCCATTTACGTCTTCCCCATTGAATGCAGAAAGAGGATTAATGGGTTGAAATGTGCCCGATATTGCAGGTGAAGGAGTATCACAACTGTTTTCAAAAGCCTCTGCCGGGCTGCTAGCCAAATCATCAAACGAAGCAGATATGTCGGCTTCTTCACATCCAAGCATGCTCACAGGAACACCTGGCTGGTCGCCCAGAGTCACAACTGTTCCAGTTGGGCTGGTAAGTGTAATGTTCAAATCACCGATCCTGTCATGCACAATGAGCATGTTGAGCACATTGACGTCCTTGATTACACCTGTACCATAAAAAGTGATTTCTGATATTGTTGTGTCCACACCAGTAGATATAGTACTGTCAGCACTATTCGTTTTTGTACTGTCAATCTGCAAAAAGTCTAACATAAACATGCCAGATTGATCCAAATAAACTGTTTCATTCGAGCAAGCTGAACTTGCATCAGGCGAAATATTGTCTATTACCTTCACCACTGCAGGACAAGTATTCATGTTTCCTGCATCGTCAGTTACCCTTAGTATTACATTGTTATCACCTGTTTCGGGACAGAAAAAAGTAGTAGTAGGTCCGTAGGTGTTGCCTCCGTCTTTTGATATCTCAAACGTGTCTATTCCACAGGCATCAAAACTACCTGCATCTATTTCCATGGCCCCAACGGTCACGTAACCATCAGCATTCAAATTACGGGTAATATTTTGGCAGAACATCGCTGGCGGTGAATTGTCCACAACGTCAATCAGTGAATTACATGTAGCGGAGTTGCCATTGGCATCCGTTACGGTCAAAACAACTGTTTCGGGTATTCCTCCGATATCCCCACAATCAAATGTGTTAGGAGAAAGACTTAATATGAGATCAGCTTGAAGAGTACAATTATCATTACTCCCGTTGTCTATTTGAGAAGGCACCAATGTAGCTGTGCCAGTAGGAGGGATTGATACTGTAATCAATACAGCATTACAAATTGCTGTTGGTGCAATATTGTCCACCACATTTAAAGTAACCGTATGTGTTCCTTCGTTCTGGCACGGATCGGTCGCTGAGAATAATACTGAATATATTCCTGGGAGATAGTTGCCACTAGCATCCAATCCATTTCCTTGATCCACTATCATACCTCCAATATCAAAAACCGTATAAGTAGTAGTCAGAGAACCGTTCGCACAGTTATCATCTGCTGTCACCACAAGTATTACAGGAGTAAGGCAGCTAGCACTGGCTGGAATGTTGACCAGTATTGGTGCTCCTGGGAAGGTCGGCACCGTATTGTCGCTCACATTAATTACCTGCGAGCGGGAAGTAATATTTCCACAATTATCAACTGCGTCCCAAATCCTTATAAATGTGAAATCATAATGTCCACAAACAGACGGATCTGGATCTTGACCATCGATGGTGCTAAAATTAATAGATGGTGTAGTACACCCATCCGTTGCTGTTTGCATGGGTGGCATTGCCGGTGGAAATGAACTACACTCCACGTTTAAAGGGGAAGGAATAGGCGCAGAAGTGAAAACAGGATTATTGCCATCCTGAACAGTTATCACCTGGGTGCAACTACCAACATTCATGTTATTATCCTCCGCTGTCCACGTTCTTTCTACCGTGAAACAATTTGCACCTGTTGCACTAATGGTTACATCAGATGGTGAGGAAATCATTGGAAATAAATCGCAGTTATCTACTGCCGTTGGTGGGCCCGTAGATGGAAGCGAACAAGATACGGTGACGTCAGCTGGACAGGTCAAAACCGGCGGCAAATTGTCTTCAACTGTCACATTGGTCGAGCAGAAGTTCATGTTCCCTGCTAAGTCAGTAACCGTTAAAGTAATCGCCACTATACCTATATCAGCGCAAGTTACCAGGTTCGGCGAAACAGCCAAAGTAACTGCTCCACAGCCATCAAAACTCCCGTTATCAATGTCATCGGGGTCAATACCCGCTTGACCTGAGCCATCCAATGCAATTGTATAAGGCCCCACACATACTGCCGTGGGAGGGCTTACATCAGGATTGCACTGCGCAAAAAGAGATGGAGAAGAAAAACAGCAAAGTAATAATGCTGCCACTATACCGATTTTTAAAGTCTTCGGTATAACTTGGAATTTATTGAAAATCCGTTCAAGGGATTCAAATAAGCAGATAATCTCCTGCTTAAAAGTGTCAAAATGTACCATAGTAGTAGGCTTGGTTTGTGAATAAATATAATACCCATAATGGCCAAGCATTGCTTGGTCATAAATTGAATGTGTTCTTCTTCAGAGGACTTGTTCGTAAACAAGCCTAAAAAGCGCAAAAAAGCATAGGCGCTCTTTTCTGATTCCGGATGATGATGTCCTTGTTTGTTCTAGTTCTTGGTCAATACGGAAATTACAGAAAGGATCGGTGTCCTAATTACTTGTTCACGGGAATAACTGTGCGAGAGACCACCAAAAGTTACTGGTAAGTATAATCGGATTAATCGGTTTCAGGTAACGTCGTGAGTCCATGTTCAACGGGATTGTAACGGGTCGGATGGCTATATGAGACTGGACCATCCTGAATCGGTTTATGTTCATGTATGCACCTAGCCATTTCAGCAGGTGAAATATTTGATGCAAAAATAGAAAGGCCATGTGGGGTAAACATCCCTACATTTAGGTATTCTGGTGGATGTTGAAAAAAATATAATAATTGTGCAAATGTGAGATAATAAACTATACGCCAGCATGTTAAGCATATAAATAACAATAATTTTGTATTGAAATAATTTCAATCTGATAGCTTAGCGAACAAAGTCGTTGCGACCGGTATGACTTTTCAATTCAGCACTGGCTGTAATAAAGGGAAGACTTTTTTCTACCGCACCCTTTTTTGAATTGTACCGAATTCCCCTGGTCGGGGAAACAAAGCAATTTGATACAGGTGCACATCCCTACGCCAATCTAAAGGGCACTAATTCACTGCACCAGCTTTGACTTATAGCCCGAATCTCCAATATCAAAAATCTAAAAGTAGGACTTAATTCCCTACTTTCACGCATCTTGAAAACCGCACCAACGGGTCGCGACTTAGAGATGCTGTCTATAATTCCATCAATTGGCTACAAGCGGCAAATTTTACCCTGTACTTCGTTAAATTTTTCGGCAGATTGCCCGCATCTGCCGAAAAATTTGCCTCGTCCAGAACAAAATTTGCTCCCTTTCGCTCAATCATGGAAATCTATACAACTTCTTATTTGATCTCTTAACAAACCTTGTCTTATGGATTTTGGCTCACACGAAGAAGAAATGGCAATGAAACGCTACATCGTTTCCTTGCTCATCAAACAGGCCCAATCGGATGGCCATTTTACCAATTCCGAAAAAAGATACTTAGCCTTTGCCAGCCGGGCACTCAAAATTTCTGATGCTGAAGTTGCCGCCGTCCGCCAGTCCCCTGCCGACTATGACATTGCGATGCCTCCTGACGAGGACAAACGCATGACGATTTTGTATTACCTACTTTTTATGATGCGGGCCGATCAGCAAATCGCACCTGAAGAAGAAACGGTCTGCCATCAAATTGGCTTCCGTTTAGGGTTTCGGCAGGAGATGGTAACCGATTTGATCGGCTTGATGAAACAATATTTAAAAGAAGAAATGCCGCCGAACGGCATGCTGGAAAGAATTAAGCCTTATTTGAACTGAAGTAAATGTAATCTGCCTCTCAGCTAGCTGGAAGGTAAAATGTGAAAAAAGCGAAATTGTTTTGGAAATAATATTCATGCGAATTAGGGGTATTATTGTTGAAAATCAATTGATTAGCGTTGACAACTTTTGAAAAGTTGTCAACGCTTGGCTCTGCTCCCATTTGAAACAAAGGTGATTTTTCAACCCCTGATGTATGATTCACATTATTCCTGTCAGAATATGTCTTACAACTCCATTTTCAAAAACTGGCCCGTATAACTATCTTTCTTTTTCGCCACTTGTTCTGGCGTGCCTTCACAAACGATCATTCCGCCGCGGTTGCCACCATCTGGCCCCAGGTCAATAATCCAATCAGCCATTTTTACCACATCCATATTATGTTCGATCACAAGAATCGTATTCCCTTTATCTACTAACTTGTTCAAAACCTGAAGCAGGCGTCGAATATCCTCAAAGTGAAGTCCTGTGGTCGGTTCATCCAATATATATAAGGTATTGCCAGTGTCCCTTTTGGAAAGTTCTTCGGAAAGCTTGACCCGCTGTGCTTCCCCGCCAGAGAGCGTAGTTGCTTGTTGGCCAAGCGTGATATAACCCAGCCCCACATCATTTAGTGTTTTTAACCTTCGGAAAATTTTGGGGATAGGCTCAAAAAATTCTTTTGCTTCACTCACTGTCATATTCAGCACATCGTTAATACTCTTGCCTTTGTAAAGGACTTCCAGTGTTTCCCGGTTGTACCGCCGGCCCAGGCAGGTCTCGCATTTCACATACACATCGGGGAGGAAATTCATCTCTATAGTCCGTTTGCCGCTTCCCTGGCAGGTTTCGCACCGCCCGCCTTTCACATTAAAAGAAAACCGCCCCGCCTTGTACCCTCTGATCATTGCCTCCGGCAACTTGGCAAACAAGCTGCGGATGTCAGTGAACATCTTAGTATAAGTTGCCGGATTGGACCGGGGTGTGCGGCCAATCGGCGATTGGTCTATTTCGATCACTTTGTCGAGGTGTTCCAATCCTTTGATTTTGCCGTAAGGCAATGGCCGTTGGAGGCTTTTGTGAAAATGCTGCCGTAAAATCGGGTAAACCGTTGAATTGATGAGTGAACTTTTGCCACTGCCGCTCACCCCAGTTATGCAAATGAAAGTGCCGAGCGGCAATTTCAAGTCAACATTTTGCAGGTTGTGGCCACTTGCTTTTTTCAGTTCGAGGTATTTGCCAATGCCTTTGCGTCTCTCTACTGGCACTTCTATTTTCCGTTTGCCGTTGAGATAGTCGGCGGTCAGTGTTTCTTTTTTGACAAATGTTTCAGGCACGCCATGAGCCACGAGTTCGCCGCCATGTTTGCCAGCGCCAGGACCAAGGTCGATCAAATAATCGGAAGCCAGCATGATTTCTTTGTCGTGTTCTACAACTAGGACAGTGTTGCCAATTTCGGCCAATTCCTTTAGCGCCCCTATAAGTCGATGGTTGTCGCGATGGTGAAGCCCGATGCTCGGTTCGTCCAAGATATAGGTGATGCCCGTAAGCTGCGAGCCGATCTGGGTAGCGAGCCTGATCCGTTGCGCCTCTCCACCTGAAAGTGTCCGGGCAGTCCTGTTCAAAGTCAGATAATCCAACCCGACGTGCATGAGGAAGCCAAGGCGAAGACGGATTTCTTTCAGGACATCCTTGCCTATGGCCAGTTGGCGTTTACTCAGGTGCCCATCCAAATTGTTCATCCAATTGTGGAGCATATCCAAGTCCATGCCTGCTAGTTCAGCGATGTTCTTTTCATGTATCTTAAAATGAAGGCTCTCTTTTTTCAACCTCATGCCATTACACTCTTCACACTGGGCCACAGTCATATACGCCTCTGCCCATTGGCGGATTTTTTCCGAAGTGGTTTCCCGGTACCAGCGCTCCAATTGGTTGACAAGACCTTCATACCCAAGGTCGTAAACGTGGTCGTGCTGGAAGTTCATTTCAATTTTAAAAGACTCATCACCGCCGTGCAGGATGACTTCCAATGCCTTTTCAGAAATATCTTTGACAGGCGTCTTGAAAGTGAACTTGTATTTTTTCGCTATTTTTTTTAATTGTTTGAAAACAATAGTATCCCTGGCTTCGCCAAGTGGTGCGATACCCACTTCGTCAATGCTTTTGGTATCATTGGGGATTACCTTCGACATGTCCACCTTATTCACTTGTCCAAGTCCTTTGCACTTTGGACATGCGCCATAGGGGGAATTAAAAGAAAATGAATTGGGCGATGGCTCTTCATAACTCAGTCCGGTTTCAGCATCCATCAAGTGTTTGCTAAAAGCTTTCACATCATCTGAATCCACCTCTAATATAAAAATAAGGCCATTGCCCATTTTCAGTGCGGTTTGCATAGATGAAATAATGCGCTCCCGGCGGTCATTCGACACCTTTATTTTATCAACCACTAATTCGATGTCGTGTATTTTATAGCGATCTATCTGCATGGCCGGCACGATATCCATTACTTCGCCATCCACCCGGGTTTTAGTATAGCCCTGCTTTCGCATTTGATCAAACAGTTCTCGGTAATGCCCTTTACGACCTCTGATCAGCGGAGCAAGAAGCATTACTTTCTTGCTGTTGAACTGCCCCATGATTTCATCCATCATTTGATCTTCGGTGTACCGCACCATCTTTTCTCCCGTGGCATAAGAGTAGGCTTCGCCTGCCCGGGCGAATAGCAACCGCATAAAATCATACACTTCGGTAATGGTGCCCACAGTTGAGCGGGGGTTCCGGCTCGTCGTTTTTTGTTCTATCGAAATGACAGGGCTGAGGCCGGTGATTTTCTCTACGTCTGGGCGCTCCATTTCACCGATAAACTGGCGGGCATAAGAAGTGAAGGTTTCCATGTAGCGCCGTTGTCCTTCTGCATAAATAGTATCAAAAGCGAGTGATGACTTCCCACTGCCACTAATGCCTGTAATGACCACCAATTTGTTGCGGGGTATCCGCAAATTGATGTCCTTCAGATTGTGTTCTCTAGCCCCAATAACTTCAATGACCTCTTCTTCATAGGCGGTCGGTGAATGGTAGGTTGTGGAAGGACTGCCGTTTTGTGTTGTCTCTGGCATTATGAAAATGGTTGGGCAAACTTAGAGTTTGTTGGGAGTTTGGTTTCCGGCAAAAAAACATTTCTTTTTTGATGATACTTCGTTAAAAAATCAGTCATGTAGCATGGGCTATACTCCTGATTCTTCGCCTCGTCTCATCAACAAATAGATACTTTTTCCCTCGAAACCCAAACTCCCAACAAACTCATACTCCCCAGGAACGGACTGCGGCAGGGTGTTAGCCTTTTTACTTTTTACTTTTTACTTTTTACTTTTTACTTTTTACTTTTTACTTGAAATGTATATTCTGTGGGTTGGGGTGCGAAGTTAGGTTATTAGAGCATGTTTGTCCAAGAGCAAAAAAAGCGATAGAAAATGGTTTTCGCCATTCTATCGCTTTTTTTTGACATCAATCCCGAGGCGTATGTTACTTGCCGTTCTTTAAAATACGCTCATATTTTGCGGGGTCATTAAAAAGTTTCACCGCCTCTTCAATTTCCTTATCATTCCGCAGGCCGATCTGGATGCGGCCTTTTTCATAAAAATGACGGCTTGCAATCTCTTTTTCGATCAAATTAATAATGGCGTCCTTGTTTTTATAGAGGTCTTCTTTTTTGGCCTGAATAATTTTATTTTCCAAACCACTCATATCTACCTCAGTTATATAGCCATCCTCTTTTGATTGCTCTTTCAACTGCTCCAAAAGTTTTTCGCTTTCGGTATCATAGTTGAATTTTTTGTTTTCCAAAAACTGGACAAAGCCATCCCATTGGTTAAAGTTAAATCCTTCAATCTCGGCCACTTCAGGGTTTTCCAACATCCACTGGGTCACATAATTGAAAATAAAATTTTTCTCGTTCAAAGTTTGTAAAATATCACTTTCGGAGTTGGGATCAAGCACGATATCTGGCCTGACGCCGCCGCCATCAAGCACGGTACGGCCATTACGGGTCTTGAACGGCGTCCGCTTGTCGTCAGAAACATGGACAGGTTCGCCCTCATGATATTCTACACTTTGGATGCAGCGCCCACTGGGCACATAATATTTTGCAGTGGTTATTTTCACTTTGGCATTGTAGCCGATGTCTTTTGTGTTTTGCACAAGCCCCTTACCATAACTGAGTTGCCCGATCAGCACCCCTCTGTCCAGGTCCTGAATCACACCTGAAACTATTTCCGACGCTGATGCAGAGTTCTTGTTTATCAAAACCACCACAGGGACTTTTTCGTCAATCGGGATATTTAAAGTTTTGAAGTTGCGGTTCCATTCCTGTACTTTCCCTTTTGTTGAAACAACCAGTTCATTTTTTTGGATAAAAACATTGGAAACATTCACAGCTTCAGATAAAAGCCCGCCACCGTTGCTTCGTAAGTCAAGGATCACACCTTTCAAGTTGGGCTGTTCCACCTTGAGGTCTTTCAATGCATTACCGACGTTACGGCCTGCCTCACGGGTAAAGGTAGTCAGTGCCACATAGCCAACATCCTCCGACACCATGCCCGAATAAGGCACATTGGCAACACTTACCTCATCCCTCACCAAAGTGATTTCCAAATTCTTTTTTTCACCTGGACGATTGATCGTCAGCGCTACTTCTGTACCGGGGTAACCTTTCAGGAAAGTGTGTACATCTTTGGCATTTTTGCCTTTGGTGTCTTTGCCATCAATTTTCAAGATTTGATCCCCTGCTTTTAGACCCGCCTTGTCGGCAGGCGCATCTTTGTAAGGTGCCATCACCGTCGGCAAATCATCGATGATTCGAATATCAGCACCGATGCCATTGTATCGGCCTTCTACCATAAACCGATATCCTTCAATCTGCCCTTCTGAAATATAATTGGTGTATGGGTCAAGGCTTTCGAGCATTGCGTCCACCCCTGTCCGCATGAGTTTGGCGGGGTCAAGCTCATCGACATAATAAGTATTCACCTCTTTGTACAGATTGGTGAATATCTCGATGTTTTTGGCGATCTCGAAGTAATTGCCATTGGTATTGACAACCGTGGTCGCCACCGTGGTGAAGAGGACCACGACAACGGTCAGTAGTTTGAATGTACGGGATTTAGATATTTTCATTTTTGGATAGTTTACCGATTCTCTGATTTGACCTTCCGGTCATATTTATAATTGCTTTAAATTTTTAAAGTTCTACAATACGAATACCTCTCCCTCCTCGCAAATCCCAAATCCACTGCCCATAACGTTTTTCCTCGCTCCACTATTCTCCAACAGCACAGGATTGGTATGGTTGAAATGGATAAAATGGATTTTTGTTTTTTGTGTTGTCGAAAGCGCTTTAAAGATTTCCATGCTTTCCATAATAAACGGATGAGGAATCTCGCTCATGTCCCTGCCAGGTATTTCACCATTTTGATAAAAAGAACCATCAAGCAAGGAGTAGTCGGTTTGCCTCACTTCTTTTATAACATCCTTTTCCCACAACCGCCATTTGTCAATATCTGGAATGAAAAGCAGTGACTTTTGCGGCCCCTCTATTTTGAACCCAACCGTTTCAGAGAATTCATCCCGATGTGGTACCGGCATCGGCGTTATTTTGACGCGTCCGTTCAAAATGACCGTTGAATCAGCGGCAAGGTTGCGAATGGCTATATTTTTCAACCCCACCAATTGGCTCCATGGGCCATTGTCTTCTAAAAATGATCTCATCCTCGGCATTGCGTAAACGGGTGTCTCTTTTGAACCCATCACTTCCCTCCCCAAATGCACCAACCCTGTGTAATGGCCGATATGCGCATGAGTGAGAAAAATGCCTGCCAATTTAATGGCCCTGCTGGGCAGCACATTTTCCAATCGTTGTAATTGGTCGCGGAAATCTGGCGTGGCATCGATCATCCAGGCCATACTTTCTTTAGGGTCAACTATTGCAATACACGAAACTAAGCGCCTTTTATCGGGTCGATCCCAAACCTCTTTGCAGCAATCTTTCTTGCACCCCGCCTGTGGGTAGCCAGCGTCCTGGGCAATTCCCAAAACCACCACAAATGGCATATTTTCAGTCAAGGTATGCTGAGCCCCTAAACCAATCTTAGAATCCTCCTTCTTTTCGCAAGAATAAAAAATCAGGCCAGTCGCCAACCATACAAGAAGTAAAATTGTTGCTAACAGCCTGGCCCAAACGGTATTTAAATAGGTACTCTTCATAACATGGGCTTTCCAAAGAATGAGAAGCTGCAATCCAATATTTGCTACAGGCTCATCTTCCTATTTGATTTGGAGTTGTCGGTGTGCGACCCAAAGAAAAACAATTTGATGAATCTTTGCCTCGGCTTTTTAGAAAAAAGGGGTACAGCTTGCTAACTTTACAGCCCATTTCGAATCCTTTTCCCTTGAACCTCAATATTTTGATCCATTAACTCATGAAAAAACTATACGTTTCGAATAAAGATGAAAGCGTGCGCATGTTCAGATATGGATGGATGGAAATTTTTTCAAAAGTTCACTTCAGTGTGCCTGCTATTCTATACCTACCTGTGATAGGGTATTTTTTATACGCCAGTATTATTGACCCAACTATAAGTGGTTTGAAGGTTTTGGGACTTTTTGCTGGCGGTGTATTATCATGGACGTTGACAGAGTATTTCCTTCACCGATTTGTTTTCCATTACCATCCAAGTAAGGATTTTGGGAAACGCTTGCTTTTTATCATGCACGGCGTTCACCACGATTACCCAAACGACTCCAAACGATTGGTGATGCCCCCATCGGTGAGCATTCCATTGGCATTCATTTTCTATTTTGGGTACAAAGCATTATTAGGTGCTTCCATGGCAGCACCTTTTTTTGCAGGTTTTGTGCTAGGATACCTTTGTTATGATATGTTGCACTATGCCGTACACCATGCAAACATTAAAAGCAAATGGTTCATGGACATTAAGGCGCACCACCTGAAACACCATTTTAAAGATCCGGACAATGGATTTGGTGTCAGTTCGACCTTGTGGGATAAAATAATAGGTACTGAATATAAGTAGTGAGGAGTGTTGAGTATTGAGTGTTGAGTTTTTACTCCTCATTTCATAGCTCAATGTTTTTCATCCACCACTATATAAATGGCTTTTGAGCGGTTTTCAAAAAAAGAAAGTTTCATTGCACTTGGGTTGGCGCTTCTCTACTTGTTGTGGGTAACTTATGTTGTGGGATACAGAGACGACCATTTAATTACTATAACTCTTTGTTTGGGGTTGTTTTTTGCTGGGGAAACATCGAGGAAAGTGATAATGGCGTTGTTCTTTTTTATCCTTTACTGGGTCATTTACGACTCTTTGCGCATTTACCCCAACTATGAATTTAACCTCGTCCACATACAGGAGCCTTATGATATCGAAAAAGCGCTTTTTGGTTTTGAATACCTTGGACAATTAGTTACGCCCAACGAGTTCTTTGAACAAAATACCTTCCCGATAGCCGATGTAGCCTCAGGTTTCTTTTATCTGAGCTGGGTTCCGGTACCGATTGCTTTTGCCGTTTGGTTGTTTTTTAGGGACAAGCGGATGCTGCTCGATTTTTCATTTGCATTTTTGCTGACCAACCTGTTCGGCTTTGTGCTTTATTATGCTTATCCCGCAGCTCCTCCCTGGTATGTGGAAATGCACGGTTTTGTTGAAAATTTTAGCATTCCGGGCAATGAAGCTGGATTGGCAAATTTTGACAGGATCATGGGCATCCAGCTTTTTCATGGGATGTATGCAAAGAACGCCAATGTTTTTGCAGCCATCCCATCATTGCATTCTGCCTATCCAATCCTTCCCTTATATTTTGCTTTAAAAAGAAGGATGAAGTTGGCAGCCTGGGTGTTTTTCATAATTTGCCTCGGAATATGGGGGACGGCTGTCTATTCCCGGCATCATTATATCATTGATGTAATTTTGGGCGTTTTGTGCGCTTTGTCCACAATTTTTGTGCTGGAACGTTTGGTGTTGAGGACGAGGGTGGACGGGTGGCTGGATAGGTACGCGAAGTTGATAAATTAATGATCCTAAATATATTATACCATGACAGATAAATTAATTCTGACACAGATTGAACTTTTGCCGAACAACTTAAAAAAAGAAGTTCTTGATTTTATCGGTTACTTGTTGATGAAGTACAATAAAGAAAACAAGAAAAAGTCTGCTCCAAAATTTGGAAGTGCAAAAGGTAAATATGTGCTTTCACCTGATTTTGATGAACCTTTAGAAGACTTCAAAGAATACATGTAAATGAGATTGTTATTGGACACGCACACATTTTTATGGTTTATTGCTGGTCATAAAGGCTTGAGTAGCATTACCAGAGAAAAAATAGAAAATACTGAGAATGAAAATTTCATCAGTATTGCTAGTTTATGGGAAATATCGATTAAAACAGCTTTGAGAAAACTGACTATAAAAGGTAAAATAGAGATCCTTTTGATAGAATTATCATCTCTCAAGCTATCGAAGAAAATATGGATGTGTTGAGTAAAGATAAAAACTTTGATGCCTATTTTTCCGAGAATCCTATCAAAAGAATTTGGTAAAAGTTATACAGATAATTCACATTCGCAACCGCTAAGAAATAAAACAGAAAAACAGATGAATTTGCTCCAACAGAAAATGGCGCGGTACACCGAACCACAAAAGGTGAAGGCCGCTGGCGTGTACCCTTATTTCCGGGCTATCGAAAGCGACCAAGATACGGTCGTCACGATGAACGGAAAACCCGTTCTGATGTTTGGCTCCAACAGTTACTTGGGCCTAACCAACCACCCAATATTAAAAGAAGCAGCAAAAAAGGCCGTTGACAAATATGGCTCCGGCTGTGCCGGCTCCCGTTTCCTCAACGGCTCCCTCGACCTACACGTCGAGCTGGAAGAAGCGCTCGCCAAATATGTTGGCAAGGAAGAGGCCATCGTTTTCAGTACAGGCATGCAGGTCAACCTTGGCGTGCTGTCATCCCTCCTTGGCAGGAAGGATTTCATCATCTGCGACGAACTCGACCATGCCTCTATCATTGACGGGGCGAGGCTGTCTTTTGCCACTACCCGCAAGTACCGCCACAACGATATGGAATCGTTGGAAAAAGTGCTGCGCATGGTTGGCGAAAAAAGAGGCCCGAACGACTTGGCCCTGATCGTAATGGATGGTGTGTTCAGTATGGAAGGCGATGTTTGCAAACTGCCAGAAATTGTTGCGCTTGCCAAAAAGTACAATGCCAACGTAATGGTGGATGACGCACATGGCCTTGGGGTCATGGGTGAACTGGGCAAGGGCACCAGCGACCATTTTGGTTTGACCGACGATGTAGATCTTATCATGGGCACTTTCTCCAAATCACTGGCGACCATCGGCGGCTTCATTGCCACCAGCCACGAAACTGCCAATTGGCTCAAGCATAATGCCCGATCACTCATTTTCAGTGCCAGCATCGCCCCAGCCAATGCTGCAGCCGTTATTGCTGCTTTGGAACTCATTCAATCTGAGCCAGAACGAATTGAAAAAGTATGGGCCAACACCCGCCATGCTAAAAACATGCTCGATGAACTGGGCTTCGATACCGGCCCTTCCGAAACACCCATCATCCCGATCTACGTGAGGGATATTGACAAAACATTTATGCTGACCAAAATGCTTCAGGATGCTGGTGTTTTTGTCAACCCGGTCATCACACCTGCTGTCGCACCCGAGGATACATTGATTCGGTTCTCCCTGATGGCGACCCATACTTTTGAACAAATTGAAGAAGCCATCGACAAATTGACTAAGGTCGCGAGAAAGTTGGATATTTTGGCTGGGCAGGAGGTGTAAAAGAATAAGGAAACCACAAATTAATGGATTAGGCGTCGGACACCTTCGAAGGGTGTCCGACGCCTATATAAGTAGGTGAGTTATCTTTTGAAATCAAGTAATATGAATACCAGCATTATTGAAGTGAAGTCCAACCGAGACAAAAAGCGCTTCATTGACTTTCCACACGAATTATATAAAGACGACCCGAACTACGTTCCCGAAATTTATATCGGCCAAAAAGAATTGTTGAGCGAAAAGAAAAACCCTTTTTTCCGCCACTCCAAAGTACAGCTTTACCTTGCCTATCAGAATGAGGAAATTGTTGGGCGCATTGCCGCTATCCGCAACAATGAATACAACAATTTCGCTAATGCCAATGTCGGGTTTTTCGGCCTGTTTGATGTGATCGAAAATTATGAAGTTGCAAAAGTACTTTTGGACACAGCAAACCAATGGGTAAAAAATGAAAAATTGGATGCGGTCCTCGGACCTACCAATTTCTCCACCAATGATACCGCCGGATTACTGGTGGAGGGCTTTGATCGACCTCCAGTAGTCATGATGACTTATAATAAACCATACTATGTCACATTCCTTGAGCAGTACGGGTTTGTTAGCCAAATGGACTTGCTGGCCTACCATGTCACGGAGCAAACAGTCAATACAAAATCCGTCCGCATCGCTAATATGCTGGGCGAGCGCCTAGAGAAAAAAGGCATCACCGTTCGCAGTGTGAACATGAAGAACTTCAAAACTGAGGTAAACACCATCTGTGATATTTATCAAAACGCCTGGGACAAAAATTGGGGTTTCGTGCCGCCCACCAAGGCCGAGTTCAACCATTTGGCTGAAGGCCTTAAAATGGTTGTCGATCCCGATTTTGCGCTCATCGCTGAAGACAAAGGAAAAGCCGTTGCGTTTGCCCTTGCCGTGCCCGACATTAACATCATTGCCCGAACCATAAAAAAAGGCAGGCTCCTACCGACTGGAATTTTCAAACTATTGTTCCAAAAAAAGAAAATCAAACGCTTGCGCATTATCCTGCTTGGCGTTTTAGAAGGTTACCGTAAAATGGGGATCGAGGGCATTTTTTACGCCCGCATCATTTCCAGGGGCATGGAAAAAGGATACAATGAAGCGGAAGCATCTTGGATTTTGGACAATAATGAAATGATGAAAAAAGGGGTGGAAGGCGCTAACATGGTACCGTACAAACGATATCGAATTTATGAAAAGAAAATAGAGAATTAAGTAGTGTGAAATGGTTTATTGGTGTAACGGTGTAATGGTTTAACGGCGTCCACTACACCGTTACACCAATAAACCAATAAACCGTTTAAATGAAAAAAATACTCATCACCGGCGCATCGGGCTTTGTTGGCAGCCACCTTGTCGAAGAGGCTTTGGAGCGGAACTTGAATGTATATGCCGGAGTAAGAAAAACGAGTAGCAGACAATATTTAAAAGGTGACCGTATCCATTTATTAGAAATGGATTTTTCCAATAAAAAAGAATTAACACAAAAATTAAAAGATCATAAATTCGATTTTATAGTACACAATGCAGGCGTTGTCTCGGTGCCAAAATTGAAAGATTATTACCGGATAAATTATGAATTTTCAAAAACTTTTATTGAGGCTATATATGCTTCTGAAAACAGCCTAGATAAATTCACCTATATCAGCAGCCTGGCGTCCTATGGCCCAGCAAACAGTGAAAACCTTTCCGATTTTTTAAAAGAAGAAGACAATCGAAACCCCATCAATACTTATGGCAAGTCAAAATTAAAAACAGAAGAATATTTAGCACAGCAAAGTGATTTTCCATATATTATTATTCGCCCAGGTGGAGTCTATGGGCCAAGGGAAAAAGAAATACTCACTTTTTTTAAATTAATTAATCGAAATATAGAAGGTTACATCGGTAGCCGAGATCAACACCTTGCTTTTATTTATGTAAAAGACTTGGCGAGAGCCATTGTTGACGCCACTATTTCGCAGCATACTCAAAAAGCTTATTTTATTTCTGACGGAAAACATTATACACAATGGGATCTCGGAAAATATGCCAAACGTATTTTAAATAAAAAAACCTTCCGTTTTCATGTGCCCGTTAATTTAGTCAGGAGCATAGCATGGCTTTTGGAACAGCCTGCAAAAATAACCGGAAATTACCCAGCATTAAATTTGGAAAAAGTCAGTATTTTGGAAAGCATGAATTGGAAATGCGACATCACACCACTGAAAAATGATTTAGGTTTCGAGCCAGAGTATGATTTGGAAAAAGGATTGGAAGACACACTCAATTGGTATAAGGAAAATAAGTGGTTGTAGCTGGGAGGATTTATTGGCCGGGGTTCAATAAGTGAAAAGAACAAAATCCGCTTTGACGGTTTTCAACTGCATACTGCCAACTGTATACTGTTTTATAAGTACCCCAATATCTTCATCATATCTTCTGCCCGCTGTTCTTCCCGATATAATTTATCAACAATATTTCCTTTCGAGTCTTTGTAAATCAGCACCTGCTTGGGCGATGGGATCAAGCAGTGTTTTAACCCGCCATAACCACTGAGTGTGTCTTGGTAAGCCCCTGTGTGAAAGAAGCCAAGGTAGAGCGGTTCTTTGTCGTTCTTGTCAATAGTGGGGAGGTACACCTGGCTTTCGTGAACTTCCGAGTTATAATAATCCGAGTTGTCACAACTCAACCCGCCAATGTTCACCCTGCGATATTCATTGTACCATTTATTGATTGGGAGCAGGATGAAACGCTCCCCAATGCCCCAACTATCTGGCATGGTCGTGATGAGCGAATTGTCCACCATGTACCAAACCTCAGCATCGTTCTGTTGCTTTTGGTCGAGCACTGAAAAGATATGCGCGCCGCTTTCCCCAACTGTATATTTTCCAAATTCAGTGAAAATATCTGGCTCCGGAATTCCTTCTTCCCGGCAAGCCTGAAGGATCAGGTTGATGATTTCCCGCACCATATAGCTATAGTCGAATTCAAATCCAAGGGAGTTGCGAATGGGCATCCCGCCTCCAATGTTCAAGGCACTAAGGGATGGGCAAACCTTTTTGAGTTCGCAATACAGTTTGACTGCTTTTTTTAGTTCACCCCAATAATAGATAGAGTCTTTTATTCCGGAGTCCACGAAAAAGTGGAGCATCGTTACTTTGAATTTCTTGGATTTAGCGAGCCGCTCTTTGTAATAATTTACCACCTCCGATCCGCGAATACCGAGCCGGGAGGTATAAAATTCAAAGTTTGGATCTTCATCCGTTGCTATCCGGATGCCAATGTCGCACTTACCAGTTACGTATTCTTCAAAGAATTCGACTTCATTTTTGTTGTCGAGCACAGGTATTACATTTTCAAAACCATCATTGATGAGTTCACTAATTTTGAAAGCATATTCCTCGGTTTTGAAGCCGTTGTTGACAATGAAAAGATCTTTGTCAATCCATTTCTTTTCATAGAGTTTCCGTACAAGGTCCACATCAAAAGAAGAAGAGGTTTCGAGTTGTGACCCATACTTCAAAACCTCTTTTACCACATAACTGAAATGCGAACTTTTTGTACAATAGCAATAATGGTACGCCCCTTTGTAGCCAAGTGTTTTTATGGCTTTGTTGAATAAGTTTTTCGCCTTTTTAACTTGGGTGCCTATTTTAGGAACATAAGTCAACCTTAGAGGTGTCCCATATTTTTCAATTAGATAAACCAATGGAATACCATTGAATACCAGGCAGTTATCCTCAATATCAAATCCTTCTTGTGGAAAATAGAAGGTCTGGTCAATGAGGTCAAAATAACGGTTTTTTATCATTTCAAAAAAGAAAGTGCATTTTAAGGAGTTGCGCCAATTGGTACAACCAAAACCCAGTTCGAGTTACTGCTTATCCTGCGTTTTTTAATACTTGTGATCGAAAAAAGAGGGCAAAAATAATAGCTATTTTAAAAACTTCCAGAATTTATCATCAAGTTTTCATCTATCAACTATACCTTCGTTGCATTGGCTTATTCGACGCCCGCTCTTCCTCTTTTTATAAATTGCCCAAAGCCATTATCCCCAATTCTTCTTAAGTAACAAAGGTTGATTATTTGGGTAAATTTTGAGGATAAGATTTTTTCGATAGTTGTCTTGAAAAAATCAGTGCATAGCCAAGTTACGGACTTATTTTTTTGAGGAAAACCTGCCTGCCGGCAGGCAGGTAGCGGAAAAAGATATTCTCAAAATACCCGAATAATTAGGCTTTGTTACTTAGTTTTACAGTTGAGAATTCCCACCTATTCATTCAGCCCACCTGAGACAAATTTTCACAAAAATCATTCAAAATAACATTTTGTTTTAAAAACACGTACATTTGTTTGTATTTTAAAACAAATGCATTCACCAACTAAATTTTTTATTATGAAAATTCTTAAAATAATCGGCTTTGTGCTGCTGTCTGTCATTGCCCTTGCACTTATTATTGGGGCTATTCTGCCCACCCATCTTGAATACGAGCGCTCTGCTGACATCAACGCTCCCAAAGAAGTTATTTTTGCCAAATTGAACGACATGAAAGCCTGGGAGGATTGGGGGCCTTGGAAAGAAGAAGAACCGACCATGGAAATCACTTATGGCGAGAAGACCGAAGGTGTCGGTGCATCTTATTCGTGGACTACTGAAAGCTCAGGCGGGGGCACGATGACCATCATCGAAAGCACCGCTCCCACCTTCCAAAAAACAGCACTTGTATTTGACGGAAATGAGGGCGGAAACGGCTGGTTCAAACTGGAAGACGGGGAGGATGGGGCAACCAAAACGGTTTGGGGCTTTGGTATGGACATCCCTTACCCATTGAATGCCATGATGTTGTTTACTGGCGGAAGTATGGAAAAAATGATGTACAAAATGTTCGATTCTGGCCTCGCAAACCTGAAAGAATTGAGTGAAAAAACCGCTGCTGAAAAAACTTATCGGGGCTATACAGTCAAGTCAATGGATTTTCCCGGAAAATCATATTTGACTATTCGGGAAACCATCAACTTCAGTGATATATCTGCTTTTTTTGGAAAAAACTTCGGAGCAATCATGGCTTCTGTTGGATCTAACGAGCTTGAAATAGATGGCATGCCTTGTGGCGTCTACTACGCATGGGATGAAGAAAACGGCACCACCGACATGGCTGCTGCTATCCCCGTGAAAGCTGGCGCTGGCGCCGCATCTGGAAATATTCAACACTTGGAAATACCGGAAGGCAAAAGCTTGACCATTGATTATTATGGTGACTACCATGGTGTGGGAGAAGCTCATTACGCAATGGATGACTATATAAAAGAAATTGGGCTGGAGCCATCAACACTCGTAATGGAGGAGTACGTCACAGACCCTTCCACAGAGCCCGATACCGCCAAATGGCTCACCAGGATCTACTATTTTATGGGAGGCCCACTGGCTAGCGAAGAATAAAACGACCGCGACATATATTACCTCAGCATTCCTAAAATACCATCGGCCTTTGACTACCTTTGTCAAAGACCGATGGTTAAGGAACGGTGACAGATTAACCCACCATTTTTAGAAGTCTCTTTTATTACTGCCCCATAAAATCTGCCTTCCAAAAAAGACCTGTTCGGCGACATTTTTGCTTTAAAGGTTGTTACAGAATATTGGATTTCCCTTTCTTGCACCATGTTTGCTTGATATTTCGACATACTTGCGCATCATTCAACTACATTTTCCCGTTTTCCATAGGCACAGAAATAAAATCAGATTCCATGCTGCGTTATCTTATATTTTTAGGCTTTGCCACTCTTCTTTTTGCTTGCAATGAACAGACCATCCGCAAGCAAGGGTTTGAGGTACATGGGATTGACGCCTCCCATTACCAAAAAGAAATAAACTGGGAAAAAGTAGTCACCGAGGATATTCATTTTGCATTCATAAAAGCTACGGAAGGGGAATCGTTCAAGGATTCTTTTTACTGTAAAAACTGGATGGAAATGAAAGCGGCTGGAATCAAGAGGGGTGCTTATCATTTTTTCCGTCCGACCATTTCTCCAAAAGCTCAAGCCATTAATTTTATCGAAACAGCAGAGTTAGGCAATGGCGACTTTGCCCCTGTACTTGACGTGGAAGTTTTGGACGGTGTTGCTTCAGATGAATTACGAAACAATATGGAGGCCTGGTTGCAGATCGTTGAGGACCATTACAAAGTAAAACCCATCCTTTACACTAGTCAAAAATTCTTCAACCAACACCTTGCTGGACATTTTCAGGATTACCCGATCTGGATTGCCCGGTATTCATCTTGGAGGAAACCGAACCTTTGTGCTGACCAAGAATGGGTGTTTTGGCAATACGGCAACCGTGGCAAGCTTTCTGGTGTTAACGGCCCTGTCGATTTTAATGTTTTCAGTGGCAATAAAAACGAGTTGAATGCCCACTGCCTCTTCCGGCCAGAGCCATTGTTCAACCCACCACCTATTTCATCTACTGACCTTGCTACTACAAGTCCATGATGTAGTACCATGCTCTATTAGAGGTTGTTACTTTTGTCGTTTTGGAATGAAAAAAATCCTCCTCATCCGTTTTTCATCAATTGGTGATATTGTACTGACGACTCCAGTAATCAGGTGCCTAAAAAATCAATTGGGCGCAGAAATCCATTTCCTTACCAAACGACCATTCTTGCCTTTATTGGAAGCCAATCCTCATTTGGACAAGATATTTACCATCGAAAATAAAATTGTAGAAGTGCTGCCCATCCTTAAATCGGAGCACTATGACTACATTATTGACCTGCACAAAAATTTGAGGAGCTTTCAAGTTCAGTGGGCCTTGCATTCCAAAACATTTTCATTTGATAAACTCAATTTTGAAAAATGGCTGCTTGTCAACTTTAGAATAAACCGCCTTCCTAAAATCCATATTGTAGATCGTTACTTTCAAGCGACTAAACCCATTGATGTGGTGAACGATGGACAAGGACTGGACTATTATTTTCCAAAAAACTTTAATGGAAAACTGCCAGCACAAGGTATAAAATACATCGCTATCGCAATCGGAGCTGCACACCAGACAAAACGGTTGCCAACCAAAAAAATCATAGAGCTCTGCAAAAAATCAACCCTGCCTGTCCAATTACTTGGTGGCAGCGACGAGGCAAATGAAGGCGAGCAAATATCAAAGGATGCAGGTAACCATGTAACCAATTACTGCGGCAAATTGTCGTTGCACGAATCTGCCAAAATCATCCAACATGCCCATTTGGTCATCACCCACGATTCTGGCATGATGCATATTGCTGCAGCTTTTCAAAAAGAAATCGTTTCCATTTGGGGCAGTACCGTAACTGATTTTGGGATGACCCCGTACTATGGAGACCAGCTTAATAAAAACCAAACCTTTCAAGTGGAAGGCCTTTCATGCAGGCCTTGTACAAAAATCGGTTTTGCCAAATGCCCAAAAGGACATTTCCGATGCATGGTTGATCAAGATACGAATGCAATTGTGCAAATACACCGAAATGTTCAAAGGCTATAATTGTCACTCCTTAAGCAAAAACCAATTAAAAGATGTTTGGCACGCAGTATAATAGACCTAACTTGCATTCCATTTTTGTTGATTTTTCTGAAAAATCCTAATTTCGGGCTTCCAAAACCCGACCCAAATTTCTTTCAAAAATTTAAATATGAGATTGACGAAGACACTTATATCCTTTGTTGTAGTACTTGTCGGATTCGTAAGCCTCCAAGCGCAGGATTTACACAATTCGCTCTTCTATATGAACCCCCTCCACATGAACCCTGCTTTTTCAGGATCATTTGAGGGCACCTACCGAATCGGTGGGCTGTACCGCGACCAGGCAAGGTCGGCCATCGGCAGTTCTGCCTATTCTACTCCAACCATCTTTGTGGATGTTCCGATCATTATGATTGGCAAGCGCAACTGGCTGGGTGGTGGCGTTTTGGTTTTCCAAGATCAGGCTGGTGACGGTAAACTAAGGACAACATCTTTGCAGCTTTCCGGTGCCTTTCATTGGTCAATGGATAAAAAAAGTAAAAATGTACTGACCATTGGTGCTCAGTGGGGAAAGGTCGGCAGGAGTATTGAGGACCTTAGCTCTTTCAATGCCGGTGACTTTCTCTCTGAAAGACAGAACAATGTTTCAAGCCCAATGACCGCTGACAACCTCCTCATGGGCGGGAGCAGTGGCGGCAATGACAGTGGTCCAAGCACAGATTTTACAGACATCAACGTGGGCCTCTTGTTGAAATCAAAAGTGAATAAGAATACCGATTTCAATATTGGCTTTTCTACTCGCCATATCACTACACCTGGACGGGATTTCAACTTTGGCTCATCTAACGAAGACCTCAAAATGCGCCTAATTGCCCATGCCCAGCTCAACAACAAAATCAATGATAAATGGTCGATGTCGCCTGAAATTTACTTCTCCAATATCAGTCCCCAGACCCAGATACAATTGCATGGCTGGGCGGGTTACATGTTGGATCCAGTAAAAAACATCAAACTGAATTTTGGCCTTGGTTATCGGGTGGAAGATTCAGGGCAGGTGTTGCTGGGCATTGATTACGGTTCCGTGAAAGCTGCTTTGGCATACGATCTGACTTTGTCAAAATTGAGTGATATTAACAGTTCGCAAGGCGGTTTTGAAATTGCTGTTTATTACATCGGCAAGATTTACAAAAAACCAGATGTGAAGCCAGCCATCCTTTGTCCGCACCTATAAAATTGACAATTCTACAATTGCATTTTACGTTTTGATCGACAACGATCACCTCAATATTAAAATATGAAAAATTATATAGCCCTATTTATATTCTTCTTCTGCGGCATGAGTGCTTTTGCCCAGCCGCTTAACCGCGCCACTTATGCTTCAATGGTTCAAACTGCTGAAGAACAAATGGAAAAGAAGGATTACTACCAAGCATTGGTATGGTACAAGCAAGCTTATGATGAATCGAAAGATAAAGACTTGCTAGTCATCATGGCAGACCTGAGTTATATGCTCCGCGACTATCGCTATGCTGAACGTTGGTATGGCAGGGCATTGAAAAAGAGCCGCAAGAACTCCAATCCACCTGTGGAAAAACGCTTTGAATATGCCCGATCTTTGAAGATGAACCAGAAATACGACGAGGCCATGGAGGAGTTTGACAAATTTATCAGCAGTACAAACGACCCCATCAAAAAAGAACTGGCGGAGTTAGAAAAGGTAGGATGCGAATATGCACTTGTAGTTAAGGAAGATGACCAAGCAACGCTGACTCATGCTGGAAAGAAGGTGAACACTAAAATTTCGGAATATTCCCCTTTTCTGACCAACGACAACCAAACCCTTTATTTTTCAAGCCTCAATTCTGATGAAGTTATTGAGCTGGAGGAAGGCGACCAGGAATCTTTTGCCAAAATCTATAAATCAACCCGCTCTGACAAAGGTTGGTCGGAGGGTGAAGTGTTGGGCGAAAATATCAACCGCCCTGGATTCTACAATACCAACGTCAAATTGTCCTCCGATGAAAAACGGATGTTCTTCACCCGCTCTATGACATCGGGTTCTATTTTGACAGAAAGTAAAATTTACATGAGTGAAAGCGCTGGCAGTGCATGGGGCGAGCCAAATGAACTTGCTGGCGTGAATGGTGAATTCATCGCCAAATCCCCTTGTATCGGTGAGCTTTTTGGAAAAGAAGTACTGTTTTTTGTTTCCGATATGGACGGAGGCGAAGGTGGATATGATGTTTATTATGCCACCTATAAAGGTGGTGGCCAATACGGCGACCCTATCAACCTTGGCCCACAGATCAATACCGTTGGCGACGAGGACACTCCTTTTTATCGGGATGGGGTTTTATATTTCAGTTCAAATGCCCACCCTGGCCTGGGGGGCTACGATGTGTTTATGAGCAACTGGAATGGTATCCGCTGGAGCAAGCCGCAGAACATGGGGAAGCCCTTTAACTCAAGCGTAGATGACCTTTATTTTATGCTCGACAAAGAAGGCTACCACGGCTCCCTTGCTTCCAACCGCATCGCAGAAGGTGCTCGTTCGCTGCACAGCAAAACTTGCTGCAACGACATTTATAATGTAAGCCTGAAAAAAATCGAGGCCGACCTTATTGCTTTGACATATGACCTCGACACCCAGGAGCCGTTGAATAATGTTACCCTTGAAATTTATGAAATAACAGAAAATGGCAATAAGCTTTTAGAGAAAAAAACAAATGCAAACGGCAACAACTTTGCTTATGCGCTTGAACTCGACAAAGCCTACATCATTACTGGTTTTGCTGACAACTACTCAACAGATACTGCAACTTTCAGTACGGTTAGCCTATTTGATTCCAAAACGTTCAACGAAAAACTGGAGTTGAAACCTGGCGAAATTGTCGAAATTCTCCGCAGGGAAGAACCTTTTGTACTGGAAAATATCCTGTATGACTTCAACGATGATAAAATCTTGCCGACCGCCGAACCAGACCTCGAATTCATAAAAGGCCTTATGACCAGGTATCCAGAAATGGTCATCGAGCTATCTTCCCATACAGATTCACGAGGTACGGATGCTGCTAATAAAAACCTTTCGCAACGACGTGCAGACTCTGCCCGCCGCTGGTTGGTAAGGGAAGGAATTGCGCGCAACCGCATCCAAACCAAAGGTTATGGCGAGAGCCAATCTCAAACCATTGATGCCAAAGCCAACGAAAAATTCCCTTACCTTGAAGTAGGTCAGGTGCTTACGGAGGACTTCATTAATACTTTGTCTGAAAACGAAGAACAGTTCGAGGCTGCCCACCAACTCAACCGCCGTACCGAATTCAAGATCATTGAGGGGCCGACCAGCATTATCATTGAAGAAGAAAGGCTCATCCAGATCGGCAACCGCAAAGTGGATGGCGCTGAACAAAAACCAACTCCCAAACCTAAAAGCAAAAAGCAAAAACGCAGGGGGGGAGGAGATAGCATTATTAATTTGCCAACCTACCACCTACAGAAAAATGATCCTCCTTTTGAAATACACAAACTGTCTTCCCTATACGGCAAAAAAGACTTGAAGGGGTTGCCCATCATGCATTTTGAAAACCGCGTTTTTGATATGGGGGAAGTAAAAAAAGGGGAGCTTCGCGAACATACTTTCCATTACACCAATATGGGCGATACCACTTTGGAAATTGACCTCGTACAGGTTTGCGAATGCACCGAAAGGGATTATTCACCAATCGTTGTAAAGCCAGGCGAAAAAGGTTGGATCAAGGTTATTCTTGACAGCAACAAAGCCGCAGAAGACCAAAATTTCAGCGATGTGGATATTTACCTGAAAAACATTGACCCGGAGATTGATGCACCTATTTTTGAAAGAGTGAAATACACTTTTAGGGTAGTTGAATAAGTCTGAGACATATTGAACAAAAAAAGGCGTGAACCAAGGTCGGTTCACGCCTTTTTTTGTTATTTCATGTCGGTAATAAATATTAGCCTTTAGCATGAAATTTCACTTACTTGTGTTATTACTCATATCCACCTATTTTCCAGTTATGTCCCAGTGGCACGACAACAATTGGATATTAGGCTATGAAAATGGGGACGGCAACCCTGCCGAAACTATGACAATAAACTTTCAAACATCCCCACCTGCCGTCAACAGTCACTCTTTCTACGTTGGTTTTGCTGCAACGAACACTGTCATATCAGATGAAGACGGCAATTTTATTTTTTATTCAAATGGTATCCAAGTAAGGGATCAAGAGGGCCAACTAATGCCCAATGGAGATAGTCTAAATTGGGGAGAAATTGCTATGGCATTTTATGAGTTTGGATACCCCGTGCCTGGAGGCATAATAGCTTTGCCAGATCCAAAAAATAATCACGAATACTACTTAATCCATAGAAGAACAACAACAAACAATATGGTTGGGCTCAATGTTCCCCATCTTTTATTCTCAAAAATAGATATGGAACTAGGTGGCGGATACGGGGCCGTGACAACAAAGGACAGCCTCATCTGGGAAACCTTTTATTTTGACTCTTCCAATGCCGTAAAACACGCCAATGGCAGGGACTGGTGGGTGGTCACGCCTGATTATACCGAGGCCAAGTATCACCGGTTCCTGATAGATCCTGAGGGGATAAAGGACACGCTGACCCAGGAAATCGGCTATAAGCCTCCATTTCCCCAGGTAATGGACTACGGTGGCCAAAATGTATTTTCCCCAGATGGTCGCTATTATGTGGATTTCGACGCCAAAAACGGGGTGAGGCTTTTCGACTTCGACCGTTGCACGGGGATGTTGAGCAATTTCAGGTTGTTTGAATTTACGGGGGACATCGTATTTGGTGGCGGGGCCGCATTTTCCCCGAACTCAAGGTTTTTGTATGTCTGTACGAGAAACCATATTTTCCAATTTGATGTCTGGGCGGACGACTTTGCCTCAACCCTTGATACTGTTGCCACTTACGACGGGTTCATGTCGCCCCCGCCCTTTCCTACATCGTTCTATTATATGCAGCTCGGCCCCGATGGGAAAATTTACGTGACCCACAAGACCGGAGCAATGCACCTCCATACCATCAACCAGCCCAACAAAAAAGGGCTGGCCAGCGATGTGAGGCAACACTCCATAGCACTGCCAGAATACAAAGGGGGAGAATGGCCCACCTATCCCAATTACCGCCTTGGCCCTATAGATGGGTCGCCCTGTGACACTCTGGGCATTGACAATGTTCCTTTGGCGCATTTTACCTGGGAGGCTGATACGTCCAATGATCTATCTATCCGGTTCACCGACAACTCATTTTACGAACCGGCCGAATGGTTCTGGGATTTTGGCGATGGTTTTACGAGCCAGGATACCAGCCCTGTCCACCTCTATCAAGGTGGCGGTATTTTCGAAATCTGCCTTACGGTTTCCAATGCCAACGGCAGTGACATCTTTTGCCGAACTGTGGAAATAATTCTCGTCTCCGCTGAAGAAGCAGTCCAAAATGTATCTGTTGCAATCTTCCCCAACCCTTGCCGGGAGGACATCAATATAACCCTTCAAGGACACTTGCCCAACGGGGCTTTCATAACCCTTTACGATGCCCTCGGCCATCCATGCTTTCGCTCGCCCCTTTCTGGTGGCTTGAACAACCTGGACTTGACGCAAATCGCCGCTGGGCTGTATTATTTTGAAATAAAGGATGGCAGGGGACTGCTGAAGAGCGGGAAGTTGGTGCGGATGGAGTAATCCGTAAGAGATGTGGCTTGCTTGCTCACTTATTTGGACGGGAAAGATCAGTTCATTTTAAATGGAGGCACCAACTTGAATTCTGGTACTGTCACATCAAACAATGCTTCTGTCTCAAAATTTTTCATTTGAAACGTACCATACATTTTACCCATGTCCGTCATCATAGGACACCAAGAAGTGTATTGATGAATTTGCCCAGGTTCTAACGTAGGTTGCAAACCAACCACTCCTTCTCCTTCTACTTCGCGCAATATACCATTCGATTCGAGGATATACCAATGCCTCCGCAAAAGCTGAACAGTTTGTTCACTTTTATTTTC
Organism: Saprospiraceae bacterium; assembly: GCA_029263015.1. Classification (GTDB taxonomy): domain Bacteria; phylum Bacteroidota; class Bacteroidia; order Chitinophagales; family Saprospiraceae; genus UBA6168. Next base: position 61,731 of record JAJCYI010000210.1, read on the forward strand.
AATTGTAATCTTGTAGGCATGGACATACCGTTGCTCCACTGGTGTGGATTTTTTGGGCAAATAAAAAGACTCAACGCTTATCTTGATGCCCAAAGTAGTAAGTGTCTCTATCTGGTGGATCATAGAATATTGGATTTCAAATGTAGGTTTTTACCAGTTTCTTCAAAAACGTATTTCTCCATTATCCATTCAGCTTCACTAAGTGCCGTTTCCAAATCATCGTTTACGAGCACAATATCGAATTTTTTTTCAAAAGACAATTCGTAATTCGCTTTTTCTATTCTTTTTCTCAAACTTTCTTCACTTTCGGACTTTCGGTCCCGCAGCCGATTGGCAAGAGATTCAGGCGTTGGCGGTTTAACAAAAATGGTAAGCGTTCGATCAGGGTGAACCATTTTTAAGTTCAACGCACCTTTTACATCAATATCAAAAATAACGTGTTTCCCTTCCGACCAAAGTCGTTCCGCTTCACTTTTTAAAGTTCCATAAAATTGGTTTTCATAAACCTCCTCCCACTCAAGGAAAGCATCTTCGGCAATTAAAGATTTGAACTTTTCAACTTGGATAAAATAGTAGTCTTTCCCTTCCATTTCAGTTTCCCTCTTCGGTCGGGTAGTGGCCGAAACAGAAAAAGCCAGCTTGTTATAAGTGCCAAGCAAATGGCGGACTAAAGTAGTTTTGCCTGCTCCTGAAGGCGCCGTTACGATAATTAGTTTGCCCATTGTCTCAAACCGAATTAGCGACTTGCTCTTTTATTTTTTCAAGGTCATCCTTCATCCTCACGACGATACGTTGAATTTCAACGGAATAAGCTTTTGCGCCAAGTGTATTTATTTCACGACCCATCTCTTGGCTTATGAAACTCAGCTTACGACCCTTGCTTGTCTTGTCAGCATCTATTTGTTCTATAAAAAAACTGCAATGCTGTGCCAATCGGACCTTTTCTTCCGTAATGTCTATTTTTTCCAGATAGAAAAGAACCTCTTGTTCAAAACGGTTCTCGTCCACATTTTCTTTGCCCATGAATTCTTCAAGGTTTTTCTTGAGCCGGTTGCGCAACCTGGTCACACGGCCTGTTTCAAAAGGATCTACCTCTTTGAGGGAGTCATGGATGTTGGACACCCTTAATCTGAGGTCTTTTTCCATAGCCATTCCTTCTGCCTTTCTGAATTTATTGAAATTATCAAGCGCCTCTTTTATGGTTTCTTGAATATTTCCCCATCCATCTTCATCCACATCCCCTTCTTCTGAAACGATCACGTTTGGTACTCGAAGGATCGCTGCAATAATTCCGTCCTTATCCCCGCCAACCTCATCGGCAAGGCCGACTAAGGCTTGGTAATATTTTTTAAAAAGAGGTGCATTCAGCCCGAATCCATCATCACCCGAAAGTGACTTCACTTCGATTGACAGGTCTATCTTGCCCCGTTCCACTTCTTCGGTGAGGAACTTGCGGAGAAAGTGTTCCTTTTCCCTAAAATTGGAAGGGATTTTCATTCGTATATCGGTAAATTTACTGTTCAAGGATCGAAGCTCCACGGTGATAGTTTTGGAGCCAAACATTTTAGTAGAGCGGCCGTAGCCTGTCATAGATAGTAGCATAAATGGGAATTTTCGAGCAATGTTCAATGGTTTTGGGGAGGGTTGGTAATATCGGCTGGCAAATATAGGCAACCCATTAATATTCAAAACCCTAATTTCAGAGATTCCAAGTAGGCTCATTCTCCTGTCCACTATCACCATACACGTAATTTCCCGATACGCCCCTGGCCTACAACCCTCAATCATTCATAACACCTTGATAATTAATGAGAAAATATTGAAATTAAATGGTGAATTACTACCACAAAAGGTTTTTTTTCCGAAATTTGCGCTCCATTTCAAATAAATGGGTATCAATTTCATAACTCATTCTAAACCAGTTATATAAGATGAGAAAAGCTGACCTTGTAACAGCAATTGCAGAAAAAACCGGTGTCCCTAAGGTTGACGTACTGGTAACACTCGAAGAGTTCTTTAAGTCCGTCAAGGGTTCCCTTGCTAGCGGCGAAAACGTTTACATCAGAGGCTTTGGAAGCTTCATTGTGAAAAAGAGGAAGAAAAAAGTGGGCCGCCACATCAAGAAAAACGTCTCGATTGAAATACCCGAACATTTCATTCCTGCCTTCAAACCAGCCAAGGTATTCATGGAGCAGGTGAAAGACAACGTGAACAGTCTGCCAAATGAGGAAGACAATAGTTAAGCGGTTTTCCCACTTGTACTATCTAACGCTGTGTAGAAGTTCAATCATCAATATTGAAAGTTCATGAACAAGACCCAGTGGTTCGTAATCATAGCTGCAGCAATACTGTTTGTGACTTTGTATTTTGGATGTGATACGAAATCGGATCAGCACAAGATCATTGAAAAACAACGGACTCTTTCTGCTGTCAGTACTGATATAAGTTCACTACTCATAGATGCCAAGAAGGATGTCAACATTGCTAAAGATGGCTCGACTATTTTAGCATTAGAGGCTGAATTGGACGGGTCAACTAGTGATACTGAAAAATCGGGTATATACAAAAGTCTATCTAGTGCTTGGTATAAACTTGAAAAGCCTGCAATCGCCGGATATTATGCAGAGCTAGTAGCAGAAATAGAGGCAACCGAAGAGGCATGGTCAATTGCTGGCACTACTTTTTCCATTTGTGTGCAACGTGAATTGGAAGAAAAAGTAAAGGGGTATTGCACCGACCACGCGATTAGTACCCTGGAGAATGCTTCTTCATTGAACCCCTCTAACCTGCAACACAAAATCAACTTGGCTCTTGTGTTCACAGAAAGTGCACCAGCTGATAACCCAATGAAAGGGATATTGATGTTGGTTGAACTAAATAAACAAAATCCGGATAACGTTCCGGTTTTAAATCAACTAGGAAGGTTGGCCATTAAAACTGGCCAATTTGGAAAAGCCCTTGAACGATTAGGCCGGGCCGTGAATATTGAACCTGAAAACCCTATGTCCAATTGCTTGTTAGCTGAAGCATTTAAGGGCACTGGAGATAGTGAGAAGGCTTCCGTTTACCGTGCCAAATGTGAATCATTGGGAAAAAATTGATTGTTGGTTTCACGATCAACATTCTGTTGTAATTTATAAAGGAAGGGTATGTTTTGAACAAATTACTCTTCCATTGTTATTATTCTAAACCATATTTATTAACAGTGCATTTTGATCCAAGCAACATAAGCACATTGACTTAAATGTTTTGATCCAATTGCCAAAAAGGAGTAGAAATTATGCCTTGTGGTAAAAAGCGTAAGCGTCATAAGATCGCAACCCATAAACGCAAAAAGAGACTCAGGAAAAATCGTCATAAGAAGAAAACCCGCTAGTTTTTCTTTTATCAAGTACTAGGGCATAATCACATTTAAAATTTTGACCTAGTACTTAACTGTTATTGGCCGTTTCATTTTTATGATGATTGCCAATGGCAATAAAGTGCCTTAGCCTAATTATGACTGGGGCATCTATGACTATTTTCAACCGGAGAAGTGAAAAAAGACGACAGTCATTACTGTACTAAATTAATTTTGCAGAGGTATTAAAAAGGATATGCCTTTCCAATTCATTCATAAGGCATTGTCATTGGAAACCAAGCAAGGCCACTCATATTGTACCATTTTCTAAAAAGGGATTAACACAAAATGAGCATCGGCGTGGTTCAATAAAAATACTCAACCCGCCCCAATAAACGCAGCGTCTTTCTTGACCTGGATGAACTAACTCCGAAAGAATTAACTATAAAAGATGCTTATTCAATCTTAAAGACGCCAGGCAATAATCATCAAACAAAGACACCTTTTTTTTTACTCTGCATTTCCATACTACGACAGTCTTGACTTTCCTCAGTTTACTTTGCTCCGGTAGTGGCCTTTCCTGAAATTTCAATCGGCCAAAAGTGAAAAGAACTAAATAACTTAGACCATTATGATTGCTCTTTTTTCCTTCTAAGAAACCTGAAAAATATCCTGACATAAAAAAGGGGCAGCAATGCTATTCACTTATTTTTTAGGTTCCTTAGAAGAAAAAACAACTGCATATCCTGGCCCAACTATTTAATTCTTTTCGCTAAGTCGTTTTGTGTTATTAAATACACGACATCGTGGATAAAGAATTAATCATCAATTCTGCGCCTACAGAAGTAGAAATTGCCCTAATGGAGCAGGGCAAGTTAGTAGAATTACACAAACAAAAAACGAATAATAATTTTTCTGTAGGAGACATTTTCCTTGGAAGGATCGTCAAGCTAATGCCTGGATTGAATGCAGCTTTTGTTGATATCGGGCACAAAAAAGAAGCTTTTCTACATTACACCGACCTCGGGCCAAAACTCCGCTCCCTAATCAAGTTTACCAATAGTGCTAACTCTGGGAGCATGAATACCTACAAGCTTGAAAATTTTAGAATCGAGCCTGAAATTATCAAAACCGGCAAGATTGATCAAGTACTGACCAGGCGGCAACCTATCCTCGTACAGATACTCAAAGAACCCATTTCCACAAAAGGCCCAAGGCTCAGTTGTGAAATCACCATCCCAGGCCGTTATTTAGTATTGACTCCCTTCACCGATATTGTAGCCGTTTCCAAAAAGATTGGGAATGCGGACGAGCGCAAAAGATTAAAATCTTTGATCGAAAGCATCAAGCCAAAAAGCTTTGGTATTATTGTTCGGACTGCCGCAGAAGGGAAAAAAGTGCAAGATCTCCATGAGGAATTGGCATTGATGATGAGCAAATGGGAAGATATTTATAACCAACTCAATAATAGCCGACCTCCGTCCAAATTATTGAGCGAGCTAGATAAAACGAGCAGTATCCTCCGCGACATCCTCAATGATTCTTTTAACAAGATCGTCGTAAATGACAACCAGCTTTATCAGAACATCCGTCAGTTCCTCGGAAACATTGCACCTGATAAAGTGAACATCGTTTCAAACTACTCCAAAAGCAAACCCCTATTCGATGCCTATGGGATAACTCGGCAGATCAAATCTTCTTTTGGTAAAACAGCCACTATGAGCAGTGGTGCATACATTGTCATTGAATCAACAGAAGCCATGCACGTTGTTGATGTGAACAGTGGCCATAAAATGTCGAGCCGAAGCCAAGAAGAGGCTGTCCTAAATGTAAATCTGGAATCTGCCAACGAAATTGCCCGCCAGATGCGCCTGCGCGATATTGGAGGACTTATCATTGTTGACTTCATTGACATGCGCAACAACGAGCACAAAAAGGAGCTCTTCAAAGTCATGCGTAATGCCATGAGACATGACCGGGCGCAACATACCATACTTCCATTGAGTAAGTTTGGCCTGATGCAGATCACCCGGCAACGGGTACGTCCTGAAGTAAGAATAAACACTGCCGAAGTTTGCCCTGCCTGCAAAGGCTCTGGCAAAGTAAATCCGACTGTTCTGGTTACAGACGAAATTGAAAGAGATTTGAAGTTTATTATTCAGTCGGGCATCAAGTCAAAGCTTACTTTGAAAACACACCCTTTTGTGGAAGCATTTATCAAAAAAGGGTTTCCAAGCATGCAAATGAAATGGTACCGGCGCTATTATAAATGGATCCGCATCATATCTGATGGCAATATCCAGATCGGGCACTACAAATTTTACAATGGGAATGAAGATGAAATAAGGATGAATTGACAGTCTTAAAATCCTAAATTTCATATTTTGACGATTCAAATGGGTTTGCTTTAACTTCAGCAATTCTCGCTATTAGCAAAAAATAAATATGAGAGCTAAAAGCATAAAATTTTATTTTAGCCGTCAAAAGAGACGGTTTTATGGTTGACAAATTAATACAAAGCATTAAATCAGCATTTGGGTCGGTGTCGGAACACC
>JAJCYI010000211.1 GCA_029263015.1 Saprospiraceae bacterium
TGGCGAACACAGAAACTACAACCGAAGACACCCGCATGCCCCTGACTTCCGCCGATGTACTCGGCGGGCGGATGGAGCAGTTGCGAGAATTGTTCCCGGAAGCGTTTGTCGAAGGGGCGGTTGATTTTGACCGGCTGCGGAATGCCTTGGGCGACTTTGTTGGCGAAGGGCGGGAGCGGTACGGGCTTTCTTGGGCGGGGAAGGCCGATGCGATTCGGGCGATTCAGGCTCCGAGCGTCGGGACGCTTGTGCCCTGCCCGGAGGAGTCGGTCAATTTTGATACGACTGAGAATCTGTTCATCGAAGGCGACAATCTTGAAGTTCTCAAGCTCTTGCAGAAGAGCTACTACGGCAAAGTGAAAATGATTTACATCGACCCGCCGTACAACACGGGCAACGAGTTCATTTACCCGGACAACTTTCGAGAAGGGCTTGATGAGTATCTGAAATACTCTGGTCAGGTCGGCGAAGAGGGCGTCCGCATGTCGACGAATGCCGAAACGTCAGGTCGATACCATTCCAAGTGGCTCGACATGATGTATCCAAGATTGTTCTTGGCTAGGAATCTACTCAAGCAAGATGGCATCATCTTCGTTTCCATCGACGACCATGAAGTTCACAATCTCCGCTTGTTAATGAACGAGGTTTTCGGAGAAGAAAACTTTGTCGCATCTGTAATATGGCAAAAGGTGTTTTCTCCAAAAAATACGGCCCGCTACTTTTCAGAGGACCATGATTATGTCCTTGCGTATGCACGAGACAAAGACGCATGGGCACCTGCTCTCCTGCCACGTTCCAAAGAAGCAGAATCTCGTTACTCTAATCCAGACAATGACCCACGCGGGCCTTGGACATCCAGCGACCTTTCGGCAAGAAATTATTATGCTGCGGGCACTTACCCAGTCACAACTCGTACGGGGCGTGTGATTACTGGCCCAGCAGCGGGTCGGTATTGGTCGGTGGCCGAAGACAAGTTCAGCAAGCTTGATGACGATGACCGCATTTGGTGGGGTGAAGATGGCGACAATATGCCTCGTCTAAAGCGATTCCTAACTGATGTTAAGGAAGGAGTTGTGCCACAGACGTTGTGGAAATACGAGGATGTTGGTCATACGCAAGAAGCCAAGAAAGAGTTGGTGAAGTACACCGCCTTCACGGAGACCGAGAACGTCCTTAACTCTGTGAAGCCAACTCGCCTCATTCAGCGAATGCTTCAAGTCGCCACGCGACCGGCAGACAACGACATCGTCCTCGACTTTTTTGCTGGTAGTGCCGTAACAGGCCACGCTGTTATGAAGCAGAATCTGGCTGACGAGGGTAATCGACGTTTCGTTCTCGTCCAGCTACCTGAACCACTCCCCAAACCCGAACAAGGCTTGAACACAATTTACGACATGGGAGCAGCACGACTGCGAAATGTCACTAATGAAATCACTACAGATGAGAATGGCAAACTTGAAGGTGTCACCTCAACAGAACTATTGCCGTTGTTAGGCTTTCGCAAATTGAAGCTCACAGAAAGCAATTTCAAGATTTGGGACGGCAGCGAGGAGCCAACCCCCGAAGCATTGCAGGAACAACTCCAACTCTTCGCCGACCACGTCCTGCCCGACCGTTCGGAACAAGACATCCTCTACGAGCTAATGCTCAAGGCAGGACTCTCGCTCACGGCCTCCATCGAGGAGAAGACGGTCGCCGACCAGAAGGTCTACTCGATTGCCGAGGGGCTGTTGTTCATTTGCCTAGCCAACCCCATCACACAAGAGTGCCTTCGCGGCATGGCCGAACTGGAGCCGCAGCGAGTCATTTGCCTCGACGCAGCCTTCGGCGGCAACGACCAACTAAAAACCAACACCGTCCTAGAAATGAAATCCCACGGTATCGAATTCCGGACTGTGTAAGGAGCAAAGATTATCAAGACAACACCAAACGTGTTGTAAATAACGCGAACCGCCGTGACGACTTGCCTGTTATTGGATATCCGCCTCAACCGGCATGCACACCATACCATCACACAACACTGGAAAGAGAGGACTAAGTATGAGTGAACAGAATACCATCCGGCCTCTAGGTCATAATCTACTGGTGCAAAAACTCGAACGCGAGCAAAAGGCGGGGCAAATAGTTCTACCTCAAGATACTTGCAGCTTTGAGCGTGCCATCGTTCTTGAGGTGTCGAGAGAGTTGTTTCCTGACACGCCTTACAATCAGCAGCCGGTCCGTGTGGGCGATATAGTCTTGTATGTGAAAAACGCCGACCAAGTGGTAGCGATTGGGGGGAACGATTATTTCGTTCCATTAGCTGCCGTCTCGGCTGTCGAATCAGAGAAGTGTATTCCTGAAGATGTCCTTGGAGCTGAGTCGTTCTTCAAGGTACGAGAATGGCCCGAGTTCGTGCCAAGAGGAAGCGAGGGCATTTGGCAGAAATGGGAGAACTTTAAGGAATTCAGCTTCGACATCGGATTCATGGAGCCATTTGCGTCTCTTGACCCGTTCCGAGAATCGATTTATGAGAGTTGTGCCAATGTCATTGGCCCATATGTTACTGAAATAATGGACCCGTTTGAGCTCAAACGGGCCGCTGCCAACGAGGAGAGTTCTGGACCGGATGAGCCTATAACCGTCATCGAATGCGACCATGACGTCTTCGACGGCGTAATGTACCTCTCTGAGAAAGATAAACGCTTTGGATTCAGGAAACAGCGGACGACACTCGAAGCCTTGGTTAAAAGTGTTCCGGTATGGATGAAGGCTGTGCATTCGATTCTACGCAGTTCACCTTTCGTCTCCTTAGTGCGTCCCGACTACTCACGGATATTATTTGCACGCTTTGGGTTCAAGCAAGTCATCCATCTTGAAAGCGAAGGTTCGGACAAAGACAAAATCCAAAACTCACAGCTCATGGGGCATTTTATGAGATTTGGCCTTGACGACAACTCTCCGCTGTCACCAACCATCGCGAAGCTAGGGTGTGAGTCGATTGGCAGGTCCGATGTGAAATTCTCTTTTCAAAGGAAAATCGGAAACACACCCTACACCATTTGGTTTACAGCAAAAGCTCCACTGAATGAGGGGGCACGTTTCATTGAAATAGAGTGGGACATTCAAGACATCCGCCCGGAAAACATTCTCGATAAAGATTATGGCGAGGTTCTGGATAATTTCCTTCGACTTACCGTCTGCAGCGAGTTTTACTCCACATGGTTCAAAAACATCAATTGCCATTCACTCATCTAAGGAGTCTTTAATGTCAAATGAAATCACACTTTATCTACCTCCACCACCACCTTCTATTCGCCCATCACTACAAGGAGCAGCAAGCCAGATCAAGTTTCTCTCCGGATTTGTAACAACGTACGTAGCTAGGCAGGCGAAGAAAAGAGATGCTGATATTCAAAAGTTTGCCTCCGATGTAATTGAGACGATTAATGACCAATGTCGGAAAGTCAAGGAACTTGACGAAGCAGTTCACAACAAGGTTGATGATGAGCACTTCTGGAGCGATGAGTTCTTCGACCGCTTCAGAGCGACCACAGAACATCATGCCAGCTCGCCGGATGAGAAAAAGAGAAAGTACCTGATTGACTTCGTGTTTCGGTATGCACTTGAGAAGCGTCCCGACGTTATCCTGGAGAGGATATTCTGGCGTTACGTGTCGGGAATAACAGGAACGCATCTTGTCATATTGGACGAACTCTACGCCAAACAGGCTGAATTGAACACGGCGGACCTTTCAGTGCTTCGGACATCACCGGGAAGGCCAGAACTTGTGTCGCTGAAGCAACTTTCACATTCAGTGTGCGAAGATGATATCCTGCTCCAATGCTTGCTAGCTGATTTGAAGCGGGATGGATTAGTTGAGCAAATCGCCGGTCCGGTCAATCATGAGGATTCCAGCAACCGTGTTTTGCTTCAGCCACCGGGGCACAGCCTCATGCGATTCATATTTGGCGATTGGGAATAGAGAGATGTACATAGGCCCCTGCATATGAAAATTCAATTCGACAGCAATCAGGAATACCAACTCGACGCCATCCAGGCGGTCGTCGATGTATTTGACGGCCAGCCGTTGGCTCAGGGCGAATACGAGATTCGCTTTGACGCAGTGGGTGGCGACTTACTGACCGACTTAGGCGTCGGTAACAACGTGGTCCTCGACGAGAGCCGCATTGTCCAAAATATCCAAGCCATCCAGCAGCAGAACGACATCAAGCCTCCGGTCGAAGACCTTTCTCAGGGAATGAACTTCTCGGTCGAGATGGAAACCGGCACCGGTAAAACGTACGTCTACTTACGCAGCATCTATGAATTGAACAAGGCGTATGGCCTCAAGAAGTTCGTCATCGTCGTACCGAGCGTCGCCATACGCGAAGGCGTGCTCAAGAACATCGAGTTGACTGAAGAGCACTTCCGAGCCATCTATGGCAACGTGCCCATCGACTATTGGGTCTACGACTCGAAACAAGTGTCGCGACTACGAGGATACGCCAACTCGAATCAAGTGCAAATTCTGATTATGAACATTGACGCCTTCAACAAGGACCTCAATGTGATTCACCAGGAGAACGACAAACTATCGGGCCGCAAGCCCGTTGAGTTCTTACAGGCAACCAACCCCATCGTCATTGTCGACGAACCACAAAACATGGAGAGTGAGCAGGCCAAAGCGGCCATCGATAACCTAAACCCACTCTGCACGTTCCGTTATTCGGCGACGCATCGGAACGTCTACAACCTGCTGTACCGGCTCGACCCGGTACGGGCCTACGACCTGAAGCTGGTGAAACGCATCGAAGTCGACGCGATTCTCGACGAGCCCGACTTCAACAAGCCCTACATCCAGGTGAAGTCGGTCAAGGCGACCAAAGCGAAGATTACCGCCAAACTCGTCATCGACGTGGACACGAACGACGGGCCGAAGCGGAAGACAATCTCGGTCAGCAAGAACGGTACCGACCTATTCGACAAGTCCAACGAGCGGGCTGCCTACGAAGGCTACCTCGTTAATGAGATTGACGCTGGCAACGAGTACATCGCTTTCGGCAATGGCGTGACTCTCTACGCTGGCCAGACGCATGGAGGCCACTCCGATGACGTGATGAAAGCCCAGATACGCGAGACGGTGAAGGAACACTTCGAGAAGGAGTTGCGAATTCAACGCACGCAGCCCGACGGCAAGAAGATGAAGGTGCTGTCGCTGTTCTTCATCGACCGTGTTGCCAATTACTTCCCTGAAGATGGCAAGATTCGCCAGTGGTTTGTGGAAGCCTACGAAGCGATTGCCAGCAAGTCGCAGTATCAGATGCTCAATTCTTTGCCGGTCGACCAGGTGCATAACGGCTATTTCGCGGTGACAAACACCGGCCAGGCAAAGGACAGTCGTGGTGAAGGGAAGACGAAAGCCGACGAGGAGGCTTACGAACTTATCATGCGAGACAAGGAGCGGTTGCTCGACCGTGATGAGCCGCTCCGCTTTATTTTCAGCCACTCCGCACTTCGCGAGGGATGGGATAATCCGAACGTGTTTCAGATTTGCACGCTCAACGAAACGAAATCCGAAATGAAGAAGCGGCAGGAGATTGGCCGTGGACTCCGATTACCTGTTCGCGAGGACGGAACGCGGAGCTTCGACCCGCACATTAACCGGCTTACTGTTATTGCTAACGAAAACTACGACGACTTCGCCCGCAAGCTTCAGACTGAAATTGAAGAGGAATGTGGCGTCGAATTTGAAGGACGCATTGCCAACAAGCGAGAACGCCGCCAGGCGATGCTTGTTCCCGGCTGGCGAATGAACGGCGACTTCCAAGAGTTATGGAACCGCATTCAACACAGGACGCGATACTCGGTCGCCTATGAGACCGCCGACCTTGTCGCCAAGGCATCCAACGAAGTCGGCAAGATGCCCGAAATCAAGAAGCCCAAGCTCGTCGCCCTGAAGTCGCGGATAAAGATTACCGACGAAGGCGTCACCGGCGAATTGCTGGCCGCCAGGCAGATGGAGATGGAAGAGACGCAGCAGCAAACCATTCCCGACCTGCTGAGCTACTTGCAGCGAGAAACGGAACTGACGCGAAGTACGCTCGTCCAGATTCTCATTGAATCGGGTCGGCTTGGTGACGTGGCGACCAATCCGCAGCAGTTTCTCGACCAAGCTGTCTCCGGGGTGCGACGTACGCTTCACCAAATGATTGTCGACGGCATCAAGTACGAGAAGGTGAACGGCCAGGTCTACGAGATGCTCCTGTTTCAAGAGAAGGAAATCGAGGGCTACGCTAGCCGGATGGTCGACGTGGAGAACGGGCTTTACGACTGTGTCGAAATTGAGTCGGAGGTCGAGCGAGAGTTCGCCGAGGCGATGACGAGCCGCCAGGACATCAAGCTGCTCATCAAGCTGCCCGATTGGTTCAAGGTGGAAACACCCATCGGCACTTACAACCCCGACTGGGCCATCGTCAAACAGGAGGACGAGAAGCTGTATCTCGTTCGTGAAACCAAGAGCACGAAGGAACAGCAGAAACTACGCCAAAGTGAGTGGGACAAGATTCGCTGCGGAAAAGCTCATTTCGATGCCCTTGACGTGGACTTCGACCACGTGACCAGTGCCAGCGAAGTCTAGCAACTCGGCAAAGGTAAAACGCATGTCAGAAAACGCCTCCAACCCGAATCTTATCACCGCCGAAATGCTTGCCGAGCAGTTGAAAGAGCTATCTCAACTGAGGGACGAGTTTGAGCAAACCAAACAAACGTGCGTCGGCGGGGATGACCCGGTGAGCGAAGAGGAATTCACCTCTTGGCTGGGAAGCTTCGGACACTTGCTGCTGACCGAGGATGAATCAAACAACTTCCCTCGGTACCAACGATGCATGGAGGCGTTCGGAAGATATGGTTTGTTGGCAAACCACATTCAGCACTTGCCGCTGCTAAGCCCCAATCCGACCGTCACCGAACTGGCCAATATATTCCCATCGCTCCGCAATGCTCCCGGCCTCGACCCGTTCGACGAGCTTCGCTTCGAGAAATGGATGAAGGAGGAAGCGTCTTTGCAGGCTAGGCACGCCGCGAGACTCGTCCTGTCCGTTTGGGAAAACATGCCCCAGGCCTTCAGCATCACGGAAGCGTTTCGCGACTGGGATGACGAGCACCGCGAAGCGTACGTTGCCTGGTTCCAGCGACCCCTCATGCCGCAGCGTGAGTTGTGGGGGAAGCTGTAGCAACACCTGCTTCGATGAATCGCTTCTTGAATTCGTGCAGCACGCGGCTCCTTCGCCTGCAATTCGAGTCGTCCGAGGAATACGTAGGTTCGGATTAGCATTGAAGGGATAAGATGCATCGGTCATTCGAACTCTCGCGACGACGGCCAACAAATGTGGTGCTTCTCACTCTGGAAAAGCCTGGTATTGAGCCGTGGTTCTCGGACCTGTATCGATAACTTTTTTGTTTTCAGGTTCACTTTTTTATTGACAATATAGGGCAAATGACCTATAGTAAAACCATAGACAGAGTTCGATGGTCGGACTCATTTTTAATGACACGGAGGAACATGAAACGGACAATCACTAAGACAATAACAACACTGAATAGAAAGCTCTTCACCGCCGTTGCACAGTTGTTGGTGAGCCGGGACACTGAAGCATTGCAATCGGCACGCAGGCACGCAGGCTTGTTTTGTTGTCTCATGGTTGTTGACTTGGAATTTGCACCGGTGGAATATCAGTGTTGCGTAGCGGAACTCACTGATGACCTGTATTGTTGCATCGCTAAGACCCTGGGCGACCGGCTTCGCAACAGCACGTTTGCTAGGTTGTTATTTGCTTATGCCGATATGAATGGAATTGCAAAAGATCTTTTTGAAGAGGCAATCGCGGCTATCAGAGCATGTTAGAGCGGGCGAGACGACGAATAAGCCAGCATGGGGGAACATGGAACAGAATGAACGACGATGTAACGGATGGACGAATTATGAGACTTGGGCAACGGCCTTGTGGCTCGACAATGAGCAAGCAACGCAAGACTACTGGCGAGAGCGTGCCCGCGAGTGCCGAGAGGAGGCCCCGGCGTCCAGTCAAGTCGAAGAAAGTATTTGGACCATTGACCAGGCCGCTCGCTTCACACTTGCCGACGCCTTGAAGGAGGAGGTCTCCGAGGGAACGCCCGTGACCGCAGAGGCTTCGCTCTATGCCGACCTGTTAGAAGCTGCCCTCCAGCAGGTCAACTGGCACGAGATAGCCGAGCATTACTTGACTGACCTGGACGACTAAACCATGAAGAAATCAAAGAGACGCAGCGGCGAGGCAGGATGCCTCGCCGCTGCCATTAGAAATGCAGCCGGGCGGAGTGGACTGAGCGTTTATCGAATCGCCAAAGATGCTGGGGTCGACCAGTCGACCCTCAATAAATTCCTCAATGGCGACCGAGATAATCTCCGCCTCGACGTAGCCGACCGGCTATTCCGCTTTTTTGGGCTGCGAGTCGTCTCCCAAACTGGCAAATCGAGAAAACCGTAGACGACTCGCTGCCCCGAGGCAGGATGCCTCCCAGTAAATTGCCGCGAAGCGACCACTCCCAGCCAATCGCACCGCTGACAAGCAGCGGTTCGTTTTTTTGATTCTTGCTGGCCAGAGGCCAGCATTTTTATTGCCCTTCGGGCGGCTCAAAAAAAGGGGGCCTCCAGCCCGGCCCCCTTTTTTTGAGCACGATATGCAGAGCATATCTAATAAGGAAAATTGTCTTCTCAGAATACTCTTCATATGCTTCGAGCATTCTGAGAAGACAATTTATCCGGGCTTCCAGCACCTTGTGCTGGAAATGAGCTGACTCTCGTCAGCTCACCGTGTCGGCAGCCGCTCCAAGCGGTCGGCAAGAGCCACGCCAGCGAAGCTGTCATGCCCCTTGCTATTCGACCGCGTCGCGGCTGCCGCACGGCCCAGAGGTCCCTGTCAGGGAGGCAAAGGTGACGGCTGCGCCGTCCCATTTTCTCTCTCTCCCTGCCAGGGGAAATCTCACACCCGATGCACCACGGTGGAGGTGCAGCTCGATTTTCCATCCTGCGACTAAGTGCCGCAGCGTCTAACCCGTTCGCAAACATTGAGCGAAACAATTGTTATTCGGATGGCAGTGCGAGTGTCACATAGTGTGAACGGCTGTTACTAAGAAGTAGCAGCTACCCAAGCAACTGCAATGCCAAAGCGGGCTGTTGATTAGCTTGCGCAAGGATTGAGCTTGCCGCCTGCTGCAAAATATTAAGTCTGGTTAAATTCGCAGCTTCTGATGCAATATCAGCATCCCGAATTCTTGATTCTGCAGCTTTGAAGTTTTCACTGGCGACAGTCAGCACATTTGTTGCCACCTCAATTCTTGCTTGATTTGCTCCGATTTCTCCTCGTTGAGCAGCGAGTTGTTCGCGTTTGCGCTTAAAGATTGGTAGGGCCTGGCGGGCGTCGGCTAGGGTTTTGAGAGAGAATTCTAGGAGTGGAGCAACACCTTCTATACTGGATCCTAGTAGTACCGACGTGTTGTTAGTAGTGACACTCCCTGTTACCAGGTCCAAGACTCCGTCTCCATCAAAATCGCCCGTTGCAATTGAGAAAGGGGTGGCGTCGACACTATACGTCACAGCAACTCCGAACCCACCGCTTCCATTCCCTAGCAGAACTGAAGTCTCTGCAGCTAAATCAGCTGTTGCCAAGTCCAGGCTTCCATCTCCATTAAAATCGCCAATTGCAACTGCGACAGGAGTTACTCCGACAGAGTAGACGCCAGCTAAAGCAAAACCACCGCTTCCATCCCCTCGTAGCACTGATGTGGTGTTATCACCGGCCTCAGCTACTGCTAGGTCTAAGATTCCGTCTCCATCAATATCGTCTAATGCAACTGAGTAAGGATCTGTGCCAACACCATACGCGACCGCTGCCCCGAACCCACCGTTTCCAGTACCTTGTAACACTGAGATGGTGTCGTCGTCATAGTCAGCGGTTACTAGATCCAAGATTCCATCTCCATTAACATCGCCCGTAGCAATTGATTTAATATTTGCCGCCACAGAAAAAATGGTAGCAGCACCAAACCCACCGCTTCCATCAGCTAGCAGCACGGAGAGCTCAGTAGCAAATACTACTAGGTCGTCAAACCCGTCTCCATTGAAATCTCCTGTTCTAATTCTACGAGGAAAACTATTTCCGACATCATAACGAGTAGCTGCTCCAAACCCACCACTTCCATCACCGATAAGAATCGACGTATCGCCAAGCTGATCTGCCGTGGCTAAGTCTAGAAAACCGTCTCCATTAAAATCGCCCGTTGCAACTTCGTAAGTATTTACCCCCGCGGCCGTATACGCTGTAGCAGCACCAAAACCACCGCTTCCAGTAGCTAGTAGTACTGATACGGTATCAGGACCTACATCAGCTGTTGCCAGATCCGAGAGCCCATCGCCATTAAAATCACCTGTAATTACTGCCCAGGGAGACGTTCCCACATC
The DNA here is from genome assembly GCA_029263015.1 of Saprospiraceae bacterium. GTDB lineage: Bacteria > Bacteroidota > Bacteroidia > Chitinophagales > Saprospiraceae > UBA6168. The sequence goes on from JAJCYI010000211.1 coordinate 10,481, forward strand.
GTAAGGGCTGTAACCGTCAAACTCCCCAGTACCAATCGCCCCCCCAACAGAGGTCTGAAGTATCGCATCATCACCAACCCCAGCTTGAAGCGACACAATGGGATTTTCCCCGGTTAAAAGTTTTTGACCATTAAATTCCGTTACCTTAGAAATCCTAAAGAATTCATCTTTAAGTGCTTGCGCTTCACCGTCCAATGCCTTTCTCTGCTGGCCACTATAAACCCCATTTGCAGATTGCACGGCAAGTTCTTCAAGGCGAATTACAATTGATGAAAGATTTTCAATTGCAGCATCAGCAATTACTAGAAGCGAGAGGCCATCACCAAGATTTCTTACTCCTTGGTTAAGAATACGAGAATCAGCTTTTAAGGAATCAGCAATAGCAAGCCCAGCTGCATCATCCGATGCACGGTTAATCCGCTGCCCAGAACTTAGGCGCTCAAAGACTGTCCCCAGCTCATCTGAAGTCTTTGTTAATTGTCGCTGCCCGCGAAGGCTAGCTATGTTGCTTCCAAGCGTAATACTCATATCAAGTCCTGCATGCCGCTCCCAAACCGAGAGCAAACGCATGCAATATCGGACTCGCGATAAGCGCAGTAATTCTGTATGAAAATCCAGATTCCGTTGCAAAGTAAAGAGCTTACTTCGCCATTTTAGAAGGCACTCTTAGTCCCTTCTTATCGAAATTAAGTGCCAAACGCTTCACAGTAGGCCTCTCTTTAGTTCACGACTTTTTAGCTTCTCGTGAAGCAAGACGACTGACGGCAATGTGCCACCAAAGTGACGGCACATTGCCGTCACTTTAGCCTTGCAAGTTTCTCCTCGATTGCTTCCGCAATCCACTGATTGGCTGAGATATTTCCGCTTCGAGCGTCTGCTTTTTCTCTGACCTTATCAAGAATCTCTGTATCGATACGTAGGGTGAACTTGGATTGGTCTCGACGATTCTTTTTGGGACGCCTGCTCCCCGACTCTTCAACTAGAGTCTTGAGCTTAAGGACGTCAACATTGTGTCGTGACGTGGTTTTTGCTCGTGGTTTTTGCTCGTGAGGTAGCTTAGCAATAGAAGATTTTCTCATTACTCGTTCCCTGCCATTTTGAGTTGCTCAAAGTGCTCTCCGAAGGCGAGTTCATATAGTGGATACATCTCACTAGCCGCCTTTTGGTCGCGAAACCTTCCCGACAACTCGACAATTGAAAGGCCGTTGCCGCTTGCTCGTCCGAAAGCCTTTCGCGATACGATTGGATGCGGATAGTAGCGAACATTTTTGATATCGGACGCAAAGTCAGCCGCTTCCTCGTTATCTTTCCCGACAGCATCAGCCTGATTTAGAATGGCGTAGGCTTTTAGATTGCGATTAGCCGGACGTATCAGGTGAACTATTTTTGATGCTTTGGCCAATTCCCAAACGTCAAAGGATTGGGGACGAAATGGGAGAATCGCAATATCTGCAACACCTAGGGCGTACTTATGAGCGTCTGTATCTCGTCCCCCGGCGTCAATCACAACATCATCATACTTGTCCCGAAGCTCAGGCATTTGGTCTGCAACTTCTGCCTCTATCAACCGTATGCAGGCGTACCCTGCTCCCCCTGGACACTCCGAATTCCTCAAAGACGTGAACTTTGCACTAGACCCCTGCTCATCTGCATCGATTAGCAACACGTCTCTCCCCGCCAGAGACCGCATGATTGCAAGGTTTATTGCGAGAGTTGTTTTCCCTGTGCCGCCCTTAGTTCCTCCGATACTCACGATCATAATCAAGTCCCTTTACTTTTTATGACGGCACATTGCCGCCATAGTGACGGCATTATGCCGTCACGCAATCTCAGTCTGCGGCATGCTGTGGCATGTGGCTAGGTACTTTCTTTCTGTGAGACAAACAGCATACGGAACGAGGGTGACGGCAATGTGCCGTCAGTCTGCCGTCAATGCGACGGCAGAGTGCCGTCACCTATGTAATGTGAACAACTTTACCTATAGACAGAATACGCGATAGCGGTGAGTCTAGATGCGTTTAAACCGCTCATGGGAGGCGTGTGCGTATCGAGTAAGCACGAACTGCAGGCACAAAAAAACCGCCAAGTGGGGCGGTGATTTTGGATAGACTGAACCTCAACAATTCAAGTCTATTTGAGTTTCCCCCCATACGTCAATTGGCAAACTGCAAAGGCAGTGCAGGTGAGGTACGTCGCGTTTCTACAAACGATAGGGGAGAGAGATGCGCATTTGCAGAGAATTTGAAGGTGGTTACGCCAGAACACAGGCAGCCGATGCAATACTTGCGGCAAAGAAAAATAGCTGCATAGGAAAGAAGGAACTACGTTTGTTTTTCGCGGAACTTGAACGCGAGGAATCAGGAAAGAGAGTAGGGGTCGATTTCATTCTAAACGGTGAGCGTCCCAAACGCCGCATGACCAAGGGAGAGCAAGAGCAGGCCCAGAAACGCCTGTATTTGGCTCTAGACGATTGTAAATCTGAGCCACCGCTCACCACCAAGATACCCAGAAAATTTGCAAGAGCAGCCGCTAAGGGCCTCCTGGATGCCTCTGAGATGATAGCCGCTCTGTTTTACTTCAGATGGAGAAAGCCGCAGCGGCGCCGCCGCAAACTCGTTAAGAGGGGCGAGCGTTACGCCTCCTTTACCTACGAGCAAGCCCGTGCTGTGACGGGTTTAGCCAGGAGCACGCTTTGCAAAGCTTTTCAGTGTTTACGCCGTCTTAAGGTCGTTGCCGTGTCTTGGCGTCCGATGGAGCAGCTAAAACGTTTTGGAATGCTCTTTGTTGATGGAGAAGCGTTGAACCTTTACTGCAAAAAACGCGAACGCTATAGGGGGAGCAATCCGTACAAGCGCCTGCAAAAAACAAGAACGCAGTCTGCACAAAACGCGAACGCTAATAGATCAACTCTACCTAATAACTCTTTAAAAGCTTTTCCAGGGAAAAGGGAGACCCTAAGCGAGACGCTTTCTCGGATTCGAGGCAGGTTTGCAACAGCTTGACCAAGTCTTTTAAGGCAAAGACGCTCTTCAAAACAATTTTTTACCTAACTGCTTCAGGCGGCACGTCACCCCTTTGCCAAATCCAGACCAAGACCTTTTCTTTTCTTGGATTTCCCTTTTAAGATTTCCGTTTATTAGCGTTGACCTTTTGTGTAGGGGGGTGTTGACCTTTTCTTCGAGGGGCGTTGACCTTTTCTCGCATGCCAAAGTTGCTACCTGTAATTTCAGGATCTTACTGACGTTCTTCCGTTGAATCTCCAATGAACTCATAGCCCTAGCTCCACTATGTAAGAACAGAGAGACGCGTTCTTCCATACAATCCCGAAGGGGGACAACCACTTACCTGCTCCTTTCGGACAGGCTCTTTATCTTGCCCTATAAAATCACCACCTACTCACTTCGCTTTCTATGCAAAGAGCCAGCATACAAGCGGCCCACAAAAAGGGGCTCACTTGGCTGGAAAAACAAGGTTACCCAATGTCACTACGTGCCGCTTCGCTACATTGGGCCTTGCCAAGTGGTACTGCGTACCCCCTGGACCCCCGCTAAGGTCGCCACACTTGCCATGAAGCTTGGGCTATTGCCGATAAGAAAACAGCTTCGGTTCCAATCGAAAAGCGGCTTAATGTCGCAAGGGGACAGCGTGTTGTTTTTGATGAGGACCTTGTAAGACTCTATCAAGTGACCAGGCACTTACAGGCGGTATGACTACTAACCCCCCGAAACACGGACTAAATCAGCAAGGGGTATGATTGGTCCTCTCCGGTATGACCACTTTCCTCACTCCTTCCAGTTAGTTATCTGCCTGCGTATGCAGGCCTTACTCTTGCCTTCTTTTCTAATCATTATTGCTTTGCTCGCCATCGGAAAGATTTGTCACTTTCACAAAGCCTTTTCTGCTCTCTGGTCAACGCTGGGTCAACAAACGTGTTGACCATTAAGCCGCTACTTCTTTGGGCAAACAAAGACCCAGGATGAAGTTTTCGACCCGCTGAAATCCTTCTCGCTCCCACTCCTCTGTGCTGTGTCCATAGACTCGAACAGTAATTCTTTTGTCGTGAGCATGGCCGACCATGGCTTGCACCACCTGGACTGAAACTCCAGCTTGAAAGGCGTAGGTGATGAACGTATGCCTGAGCGTATGCATCGAAAATTCATTCGAAATGGACATAAAAGGAGTGTCTGCTGGAAGCCCCCGGCTGACCATTTCAGCCTGATACATGATGCGTCGAACCCAGGTCACAGGGCGTGCAGTGGATGGGTTTTCAAACACGTATTCTGCCCCGGCACGACCCACTTCTTTTCGCCTCTTGAGGATTGAAAGCACGTAATCAGATAGGTAGACCCGTCGCTTTTTATTTCCCTTTCCAACAAAGGTCCACCTGCGGCCCTTGAGGCTGATATCTTCCCAGCGTGTGTGCTTTGCCGCGGTGCGTCTTGCACCAGTAAAGAGAGCAAACAGAATCAAATCTGAGAAAACGTCTTGGCTTTTTTCAAGCGTAGAGATGAACCCCCCGAGCTCATCTGGCTCAATAAATCTTTCCCGCCTGGGTATGTTGTATGTGCGGATTTGCTTTACGGGAGACCTCCCTGACCAGCCCCGCCTGATTGCAAAATTGTAGGTAGCTCGAAGGAGTTTAATCGTGTTGTTCGCCGCTCCGGTGCCCACCGTCTTTTTGATTTTGGCCTGAAGATCTATGACCATACCTGGGCTTATTTGCTGAAGGCGAAGCGTCTCAACTGCACTGAGATTTCGAAAGCAACGCTCAAAGAGTTTGACTGTCGCCAGGCGGCAGTTTCTGTCCAGCATATCCTCTCGGTACTTCTGCCAGGCGACCTCAAGTGTCTCCTTTCTGAGCGGGTCAACCTGGTCGACGGTAAGCCTTCGCTCTGTGGCCAGCTCCCGTGCCTCTTCGAGCCCTAGAGTTGGGAATTCCCCCAGGCGAACCCGCCTTCCTTTTAGCCCAATCAGATAAAAGGCTTTGTAGCCAGTTTGACTGACTCTAAACTCAAGACCTGGGCATTTAGCGTCATAGAAGCTTGCTCTTTTCTTCTTCTCTGAGTGAAGCTTCCATAGTCTTCCTTCGGTGAAGGCAAATTTGTTGTTTCTACCCATGTTCCTCCTTGCTTGTTCGCTCTGTTGGCTGCCGGGTCAACGATTTGGTCACTTTTTCAGACCGGGTCAACTAGGGGTCAACGAATCCCACTTTTTTGGGCCTGATTCCCAATTCTGCGGTTTTCTAAGCCCCCGCCACAATGGAATAAAAGAACCACACCTGATGCACCAGGGTGCGGACATTCACTTGTCTACAAATTTCTCTAAATCGCTCTAAATCGCTGTGTATTACGGTGTCTACATGTCCACAACGTGTCCACAAGAACCTACTGCCTGCTTCACAGACTATAAAAAACCAATAGAATAGGCCTTGTCCACATGTCCACAAGCTGGTGAGTCTCATGGCCAAAAGTAATCTGAAGGGTGTGCTCATCAACTTCCGATTCCTCGACCAACACTACGAGCTGAATTACCCGCAGCGACTCGAAGAACAGGCCGAGAATCAGGGCCTGAAGCTCAACGACTACGCCCGCCAGCAACTCATCCGTTCTCTAGAAGACGACCGCCTCGACCACCTCACGGCCCTCGTCGAGCAGCTGCACAACAAAATTCGCACGCTGGAACAGACAACCGACCAGCTTCGCCAGAACCAACTGAAAGGCATGATGGCCGTACTTATTCAGGTCTGCGATTTTAGTCCAGACCAGGCTCAGAGGCTCCTTCGCGGTGAACCACCAGTCTAATCCCAGTCTGAACCATGCTTTCTATCAACCTTATCAAGCTGGCGAATGAAGACTACTACTTAGACTTGCTCGACTACTATCTCGGTCAAGGTAAAAGACCGACCTGGATTGGAGGCCTAGCAGAGATATTTCAACTCAAGGGTCAGACCATTGAACGCGAGCATTTCAAACGCCTGCTTCGCGGCCAACATCCCTGGGCTAACCAGACCGATTCCGACGACCCCGACCCGCCTCCCGCTCCCTTGGTCCAGAACGCTGGCCTTCCAAACCGTCAGGCTGCTTGGGACCTCACATTTTCCGCCCCTAAAAGCCTCAGTGTCATCTGGGCATCGGCCACTCCGGAGATGGCGAAAACGATTGAAGGCAACCAGATGTTGGCCGTAGAAAAAACATTTGCCTTCATTGAAGAACACCTTGCCTACTGCCGTGTCGGGAAAGGCGGAACAGAAATCGTTCCCGCCAAAATTATCGCTGCAAGTATTCAAGACTATTTGAGTCGGGCTGGTGACCCGCAGCTCCACGTCCACAACCCAACGATAAATCTGGGCTACTGCCCAGACGGCAAATTTCGCTCCATCCTGAGCAGGCCCTTTTTCAAAAACAAAATTATGCTGGGGGCTATGGAGCGAGCTTGGGAAGCACACCTGAACTATCAAGCATTCGGATTCCAAACAAAGAGAGTCGGCAACTGCTATGAAATCAAAGGAGTCCCCAAGGACATTATAGACTTCCGCTCTACCCGACGGAAACAACTCCTGGCTCACATGGCCAAGACCGGAACCTCCGGGGCCAAAGCCGCCGAGAAAGCTGCCCTGGCAACCCGTTCTTCCAAAAAAAACTTGCCGCCACTTAGCGTACTCAAGGAAAAGTGGCCCGAAGAACACGAGCGACTCTTTGGTTTCAACGCTCAAGCCATCGAAGCTCTTCGCCACGGAGTGAAAGACACCAAACATTTCATTCCCGAGGTACTCGCTACTGCCATTAAAAATATGGTTGCTAACCAGCACCACTTCAACGCTCACGATTTTCTCCGTGAAGCCCTCTTCGAGGCTGCTGCTTACGCTGTATCTCCCCACGACCTTTTTCCCGCAGTTCAAGATTTCCTCTCCCAGTCTGCCGACATCATTCCAATTCCAGCTCTCTATGGAGAACAACGCTACACAACAACCACCATCCTGGAACAGGAACTGGCCCTGCTCAATTACGCTCGTGCCATGTACGCAACAGAAGGAGCCGTCTTAAAAGACAAGGTTGTAGATAAGGCCATCGCTACCGCTCAAGAAGAGGCTCAAGCAAAAGGCTGGTCAATTTCCGATGAGCAGCTCTCCGCCATTCGACATCTCACTCAAGACAAACACTCCATTCGTATTCTCCAGGGATACGCGGGAGTCGGTAAAACAACCGCTACCCTTCGACCAACCGTCAAGGCCTTCCAGGCTGCTGGTTACAAAGTTATCGGTGCAGCTTATACCGCTGGTGCCGCACGGGAACTTTCCGAAGCAACTGGTGTCACGTGCTCCACCCTGCATAAACTTCTCGGCGATTATGAAACCAAGTTTATCGACTCGGCCAAGAGATTCGCCAAACACAACCTTCGCAATTTGGGCCGTGCCGCTAAAAAGAAAAAGACTTACTACTACAAAGGAAAACCCAAACCGGTCAAGTTTGACTCCAAGACGGTGGTTCTAGTAGATGAAGCGGGAATGGCTGGCTGTCGCCAGACACAACTTTTACTGGGACGACTGGTCCGAGCAGGAGCCACCCTCCTTTTCACTGGCGACTACGCCCAGATTGGTGCCATCGAAGGCACGTCGCCTCTCTTTTCGCTCAGCCAACGCATGCCTCATGCCGTTATTACTGATATCAAACGCCAAGCAGAACAATGGGCCAGAGATGCAGCGAAAGAGTGGGCAAATGGCAATGTGGCTGCCGCACTCAAGTTCTATGACGACCGAAAGCTTCTCCATTCGTCCGAGGACGACGAATTGGCCATGCAAGCCCTCTTTGACCAATGGAAACGCCACTCGCTTCATACTCCCGAAAACTCTCGCATTATCACCTGCACCAACGACCAAGCCCACGACTTAAACCTGATGGCCCAACAGACACGACTCGCAGAAGCCCCAGCTTCCGGTCTCCGCTCCATCAACCGTTCACTTTCCATCGAAGATACGGATGAAGATGGAACCTACACCAGCCAGGTCTACGTCGGTGACCGCGTCTTGTTCAAAGAAAACAACACAAGGCTCGGCATCAATAACGGCGATGTGGGTACGGTTGTTGCCTTCGATGGGGGCCACATTGTTGTCGACCTTGACCATGACGAGAGAGTCTCCATCCCTGTCATGGGGAAAAAGGCATACAAACGTGTCCGACTCGGTTACGCCTCAACCACGAATGCCGTTCAAGGTAAAACCTTTCCTCTCGTCTATACGCTGCTGACCGGTTCCATGATGGATTTGCCCATCTCCTATGTTCAAGGCACACGCAGCGTTAAAGACACCTATTTTTTCACCTCAAAGCGATACTACGACCAGCTCCAAGAACTCGAAGAATCCCCACTGATTGCTCAATTGCGAAGACAACCAGACCGCTCTCTGGCAGCGGACTTATTCACCACTCCTCACGCTGCCGACGAGGACCCTCTTGAGGTTCTCGAAAAGGTTCTCGAAGACTGGAAAGACAACCAAGCCAGCGGCTCGACACTTATCGTCACCGCCACCCAGGAGGAAGCGGACTACCTTAATGAGCAGTGCTACAAAATCGCAATGGCCAAGGCACAAGTGGATTGGGAAAAGAAACAGTCACTCGAACGTGAGGAATCGCCCGCCCCCACGGACCAAGGCAAAACCTCTCCGCTCTCAGACTCCATTCCGACTCTTAACATTCATGGCAAAACCTTATTTACAGGTCAGCGTGTACACTACCCGAAAGGTTCTTTCTTTTTGGATGGAACTGGAATTCTGCCTGGGGCCACCGGTACTATTACCAACATCGACCTCTACCACAAAAGGTACGAGGTCCTACTAGATGGCCGTGACGAAATAAAGACCATCCAGGCCGACAGCTCACCAGAAACTGAAAACTATTACGCCCTCTCGTACATGCTCGCCAAACAGGCTCGCCACCGACGCGACCTAGAACATGCCATGCTCGTCAATCCTCAGAATTTTGAGACTGGGCACCAACCAACCTCTAGAACCACTCCTGACCCGGCAAAGCAGGATACTCCAAAAACTGGTCTCCAAAATAATTCAGACCAAAACCCTTTCAAACATCTCGATAAGGTTCTCCAAGACTGGGACCCCTTTCAAGGCACCGAGCCTACCCTTATCGTCACCTCCACAGAAGAGGAAGACGAGTATCTAAACGACCAGTGCTATAAAATAGCGATGGCCAGGGCAGCCGTTGACTGGGACGACAAAAAGAAACTCGCAGCCAAACAACATGCCCGGAGTAAAGAAGTCGTCGACCTCCTGCCCGCAGGCCCTCTGCCTACTCTTAGCATTCGCGGCAAGACTCTCTTTCTAGGTCAACGCGTACGGTTTCCGGACGTTCCTATTAAACTTGATAGGGCCACAATTCTATCTGGAGATTCTGGGACAATCACTGCCATCAATCTCGACCTCCACACCTACGAAGTCCAAATCGACGGCAGCGAAAAGACAATAACCATTGACGTCGATGACTCGATAGAAATTAAAAACAATTACGCACTTTGGTACATGCTTGCTAACCGTATTCGTCATGAACGTGAACTAGAACATGCCAGGAACATCAATTCGCCTCGTCCAAGCACTGCACCCGCTCCTGATTTATTCCAATGGAATCCTGCTCAACCACCATCGCCCACACTTTTCACGGACTATAGTCAAACCGGATTCAGTGGACTCTCTTCGTTTTCTTCTGCCAACACCCATATCTATCAACAAACCGACTCCATGCACCAACATGCGGCTGCCTGGCACCAACAAGTCCAGCAGGCCAACCAAACTACCCACTGGTCCCAGCAGCAGGCCCAATACCTACAGGAATTCGGCCACTCGCACCAACAGACAACTTCTACCCACGAGCATCGGCTCTAGCCATGGCCATAAGAAAAAACGAAGACGTACCCCACTGGTCGGTCGATAACCTACCCAACTGGTCGGTCGATAATCGTCCAACCAGGGACAAAGACTTCGTCCTATGCGACCCGGCCATTTGGAGCTATTTAGGAGTTGAGGGAGCCACTGCTAACAATATTGCCAGAGGGTATACCCAGTGGTGGAAACACCATTTCCACATAAAAGGAGCGTTGCTTCCCGATTCTCTTGCCATTCGCTGTGCAAGGGACCATAGAAAACGTACGTGGAAATCGATTGCCGAGTCTAAAGTTGGGGCAGGCTTCATCTTCTTTTACAATGCAGTGTTGTTTGAGGACGACGGATTGTTTAACCACTGGGAAATTGTCAATCTTGATGGCTCAGCTTCTCGGCCCAGACGATTGCCCAGTGGCCAACCCATTCCGGATTCTCAGATATTTGTGAATCCATTTGAATTTCTGATGTCGAAGCCGGTAAACGGTTACTACGATTCAGGAGAAAATGTGCTAACCGAGAGAGATTGGCACAATCTTGCTCTCATTATTGCTAGCGGACTCGCAGCACAAAACAGATTTAACGATGAGTACTTGCCGTCGATAGGCCTCTATCGCACGGAACTGCCCGATGGGGCTATTTACAAGAGCGGGTCGCGTTTGGCTGACCCAAGATGTTTGAATTTTGTCTACTGTCAAAACCCACTACGAACCGTGCGTTGGGGCCAATTGCTTTACGACACGAAAACGGTATTCGACTCCCATTTCTTTGTGGCCGGTAATACACGCACCGGGAAGACCACGATTCTCAAGCTCTTTTTTCAGAGCCTTGCCAAACCCTTGCTCGACCGTGGTCGCAGGGACACCCGGTTTGTCTTCTATGATGCAAAACCGGACTTACTTCCTTACCTGACTCACCCGGCTGACGCACTTGCTGTCATACCAACGGCCCCCGAATGGAGACCAGAATTACTTCTCCATCTCCTTAATCCCTTTGACCAGCGGTCTACTGCGTGGAATATCGCCAAGGACGCTCCCAATCGGGACAAGGCCCGCGAAATTGCTGATGTCCTGTTTCCTGAACCCAAGGACTCCAGCGACGAATTCTTTAGCCCCGCTGCTCAAACCGTCACGGCTGCCGTGATGGATGCCCTCAACCGTATGGCACCCGACAATTGGACACTCTACGACCTCATCGCCGCACTGCTACCTGAGAACATCGAGGCCGTACTCTCATCCAACCAATACGGCAAGCAAATGTACGAAACGTACTTCAAGAGCCGCGTTGCTTCTTCTGACGATTTAGTAAAGACCCTCGCAAACAAGACCGACCGATTGCTTCCCGCAGCCTGGGCATGGACCCACGCACGAGAGAGTCTGAGCCTTACCGAATGGGCCAATTCGCAGACCTGTTCTATCGTCCTGGTCAACGATGAAGTCAGGGACAAAGCCATGAATGAAGTCAATCGCATTCTGCTAAATCTGTTGTGTAAGCAGCTGCTCACGGTCCGTAATCCACCTGCTCGTACCTTCCTCTATCTGGACGAAGTCGAGCATCTGGGTAAAATCGAGACGCTCAAAAAAATCGGACAGAAAGGGGCCAGCCGGGGTGTCAACATGGTCTTGAGTCTCCATGACCTCGATACTCTCGCAAGTGTCTACAAAAAAGAAACCGAAGGAATACTGAGTAATTGTACTTTCAAGGCGTTTCTCTCTCTCAACGGTCGAGCCACCGCCGAATTGGCTTCTTTTGCACTAGGAAAACAAGACGTTGTCATTGAACAATTATCTTCTCAAAGTGGCAGCACCTCAGGGGAGTCGAGCCGAGATGATGGAGCGACGAGCACCGAATCTGAACAAACCGGCAAATCGAATACCCGCTTGCACATCAAACGCAGACTGGTCTCCCCCCACGAGATTACGCATCTTCCCCTACCGACGGCTACCGAAGCGATTACTGGTTATTTCATGGCCCCCAGCCAAGAGCCCTACAAAGACTCAATTCCTCTAGCCAACATCACTTGCAGCGATATGCAGGAATGGGCTGCTAGACATGACAAGGAAAATGGCTTCTACGCTCTGTGGCCGAAAGACCCAATCGTCCGCGACGAAGCTCCGCTACCCAAAGAAAAACTCAACCCGCCTGATGACACGTTCGCAACCTTGTATGCATTGGGTTTTACCAAACCTGGTTACCCTCCAGTATTGTCTCCATCAACGGATACAAATCTGGACGAACCAGAGCCTGACGAACCAGACATCTCGGACGAACCAGAGACCGACCCAAGCACCGAATCCCAGCAACTTCCCACCCCCCAACCGCCTACGGCACCACCCAAGAAAAAACACAACCTCGACGACTACATCTGGGATGACGAGCTGGAAGCGTTTCGCCTCAAGACCGACGAAGACTAAATGAAAAAAAGGAGCCGCCCGGCTCCGAATCGGCAAGCAGCCGCTTGAGCCGGGCGTTTTCTTTTCCCAAGGCCTTTTGACGCTTTGCCTGAACGGTCCTCAAACCGCCGTACTCTTTACGCCAGCGATAGTACGTCAGCAACCTTAAAAGCAATCTATTGCCTCACAGCATCGCAAACTCTTCCACAAAACCAATCACCACGACCGGCTTGCCGTTTTCTTCGCGGCGTTCGATGCGTAACGGTTTGATGCACTCGGTGCCCCAATCGTCTTCGGTCGGCAAAAAGCACTGAAAATTTGCCTCGTCCCGTTTCACTTGTTGGGCTCGCTGCAACGCATAGGCCGCTAGCCAAAGCACATCGTTGCCCCGTCCGACGACCGTCTGCCACGCCTTGGCCAAGGGAGAGATTCGCACAATCGTCTTCCAAAGCCGAGCCGTCACCGCTACTTTCACTTGGTAGCGATTCGTGCCGTAGCCCATTTCATGTTGCACCCAGCTCGTCACGTCCAGCAACAGGCCACTCGCCAGTGCTTCTGCGAACGAATACTCGCTCACGTATTCTCCAAAACTGTTCTCGGATAGGTCGAGTGCCGTGTTGTCGTACTTATTGATGGTCATGGTTGCTTCCTCCATTGATAAACCGCCCGTCGGAACGGACGTGGGCGTTTTGCCGCTTTCCCGCTGGCCGACAGGCCGGGTGCGGCAAAACTCACGCGGTTGACTCATTGGGAGGGCTTATTGATGGAGGTAGCGACCTGGCCAAGTCACGCCTCGTTGGCCCGAGTGCATAACAGGGGGAAACGCGAGGAGGATAGCGATGGGTAGCAAGGGGCAGCGAGAGATTTGGGAGCGAGTCGAGCAGGCACGCAGTGAACAGCGGCTGGTGGATTTGAACGACGAGGCTCGCCGGGCCGGATTGCCATGCCGCTGTGAAATCGGCGTGCCTTTGTGGAACAGTCTGTTTTGGGAATATCCGTCGGCTGGTAAGCAAGATGTTCTCGACATCGGCGAACTGCTCCACATACTGCACGACCGACTGAAGAGCAATGTCCTACCGGGACAAACGAACTTCTACATCCGTCCTCCAAGACCGACGTGGTGGATGCAGAAGCGATACTTTCTGAATCTAACGGTCCGTTATCGGGGCGACCAGGTCGAATCGGTTCTCATCATGCCCCAATTCGACACTCTCGGGAGTCTCTTTCCGCTGGTGCCGCAGGCGTTGCCCGCCTCGATGCTGGCCAGACTGATGCAGACCGTGCGTCGGTTCCTGCCATTCTGCTATCGGACTGAGCTGACATTGATTCGCTCGCTCAACGCGACGCTCTACGAATTGCTCCGCACCAATCCGCTCTTTGACCAAGTCGACAGATACCTCGACCGATTGCGTCCGTCCTTAGGCCCCAAGGAGTTCTCTCGGGATGAGTACCGAGAGGTGACGCTTCGCAGTCTGCTCACGCAGTTGGAATTGATGGCTGCCGTGGCTGACAAGCTGGATCTGGAGATTAGGTTGCCGGTCAGCGGCCTGTTGCAGTTGATGGCCAGTTACGTCGGCTTTGTGCCTGTCCGTAAGAATGGGGCTCTACTTGCTGACAAACGGCCCTTTCATTGAGAGGAAACGGTCTGTTTCGCTCGCAAGTCGAGGCGATTTACATGGGGAGGAATGTGCGAAGCACGCGAGGCGACCGCTACGCCGAAAAGATAAGACGCAAGGCACTCCGTCGAGGGCTCTTGGTCGACGTAAGCCGTGAAGCGGTTCAGGCGGGACTAGCCGTGCCGCTGGCCATCTCTCGCCGTTTGTGGACGAGCCTGGTGCAGCCCTTTCCGTCGGCCCGTCCGTGCGACTGCCTGCCGCTGCTGGACCTTATCCACTGGATTGCCGACGAAGTTCTCCAGCAGACGCCTCGCGGGGGGCGAGTCTTGTTTGCCACGCCTAGCGTGAAAACGTATTGGATGCGTGAGTTGTTTTGTGTTCGCATCCAGCGAATCTGTCGTGGTGACAAAGTTGCCTCGGTGGTCTTGCTGGCGTATGACGAACCCTACATCCGGCTGCTGCAAGGTTCCTCGCCCTCGTTACCCGCCACGTTGTTGGTTCGCCTGGCTCTCTCGGTTAGGAACCTCGGACCGGTTTCTCGTGCTTGTGACGCCGCGTCGCTCGACATTATGCTCGCGACGGTCAACCGACTGCTCGGTCAGAGTCCCGTACAAAGTGAGGTGAAGCACTATGTTGAACGGTGGGCGGCAGGCGTGCCGTCTTCCTTCACGCCTGAGGAGTATCGCTCGGTGCTGCTGCGTACGCTGGCCGAATTGGTGTCGCTGGCCGCCGTTTCGACGGCTGACCCACCGACCGCCTTGCTGGTCGAATCGCTTCAGCGGCGGCAGCAGACGCTCGCGTCCAGGCTGTCGGATTTGAGCGTGCTGGTCGAATCGCTGTTGCGACTGGCGGCGACCCTCCGGTCGCCGCCGGGACCCGTGCCGCCCAATCCTTTTCGACCCTTGCTCTCTGCCTACGTTGCCATGCATCGACAATTAGAAGGTGGCTGGACGCTGATTGCCTCCGAGGTCTTGGCCTCGGTGAAATTGCAGATGAGTTTAATGGAGAGTTTGGCAAGCGACCGGGAGGCAGAGACGTTGGCGGTCTTGAAAGCCGAGTTTCAGCGGTTGGAGGGCAAACCGCGAGCAGAGCCAATGGTCAACCTGGCTCGGTCCACCGGCAAAGTTCTCTGGCAGTGAAGGAATGGTCCACGGCTGGCTGGCCGGATAAAACCGCGAAAACGCTACAAAACGAGTCTTCTCGGCCTCTCTGCGGGCAAGATTGTTCGTGTTTTACGAATAATCCCCTTGCTAGTTCGTGTTTTGCGAACTATTATTGAGTGGTAAGCCGATAATTGAAGGGAGTCGCCGGTGCGGGTCATTTCAAGGTCTCGATTGGTCCAGTATTGGGAGTCGCCCGACTGCGAGGACTCCGAGGGGCCGCTCCGGGCGTGGTACACGCATGTGAGCAACAAGTCGGTCGATTGGAAGAATTGGACCGATATCAAAGCAGAGTTTGCATCGGCCAGCCATGTCGGCAATTGCGTTGTATTCAATATCGGTGGAAACAAATACCGACTTATTGTTCGTGTCCTATTCCCGAGCCACAAGGTGTTTATCCTCAAGGTGATGACTCACAAAGAGTACGATGACGGCAAGTGGAAAGACGAGTGCGGCTGCCACGAGCCGCCGCCAGAGAAGGCCGAGTCGACAAGAAAGAAAGCCGTGCGAAAGAAGGCACGTCGGAAAAGAAAAGGAAGGTAAAAGCATGGCCACGATTAACTCGTTTCGACTGAAGGGAAAGGTTCAGGACTCGTACCTGGAGTGCATTCAGGCCTTTCCGCTCACCACCATTTCCTCCGATGACCATTTGGCGGCTGCCGGTGAGGTGATGGACGGATTGCTTGCCCGAGGGAAACTTGACCGGGGCCAACAATCGTACCTTGATGCCTTGAGTGACTTGGTCGCTTCGTATGAGGACGAGCACTTTCCGATTGAGCCTGCCTCGGATGCCGAGATGCTTCGGCATCTGCTCGACGCCAAGGGCGTCTCGCAGGCCCAGTTGCATCGAGAGACGGGTATCTCGAAATCGTCGATATCGGAAGTCCTATCGGAGAAGAAGCCGCTAAGCCGACCGATGATGCGGAAGTTGGCCGATTATTTTCATATCGATATCAGCGTTCTGGCGGCGAATATCTAGCGTCTCACGCTTGCCTTGATGACGAGGACCTGCGGGACTCACAGACGACAAAAGCAGGGAAAGCGGGTGTACCCGCCGCCCATTCGCCATCGGTCCCAAGGGCAAGCGAGGACCAACGGCGACCGGGCGGCGGAAGCAGAAGTTTTTCATTCCGTTGGCATGGATTCTCAAGCCGCTTTTCGCATCTCGGGCGGCTTCTCCATCGCGACAATGTCGTGGGAAATGCTAAGCACTTCCTGCACGTCACGTTGGACCAGCTTCCAATTGTAAACCGGGAGCACTTCGCCGCTGCTGACGACCGAGAAAATACCGAGCAGGTAGGCGACGCCCCGTTCGAGCTTGACTGCTTGGCGGGCAATCTCCGGCTGCCGTCGAGACAGGCTGCCGAAGCTTTCGTCGATGTCGCGGATAGAGCGGATGTCTTCGACGACCAGTTCCAAGAGACCGGTCTGCTCGGCCAACATCGAGACGGCCCGTTCCCGGTCGACGCTCAGGAGGCCATCGAGCCGGTCGAGCATCTCCGCTACCTCTTTGGCTCGCCGCACCAAGCGTTCGCGTTGTTCTTGGTTGCGAAGCTCGCTGGCCTTCCCGGCAAACTCTCCGCTGAAGAGGTCGGTATCCTCACTTTCCTTTTGTTTGTTTGGCATTGCGATTAGTTGTCCCATTGTTCCCTCCATTAGGCTGCTAGTCGATAAATATCAGATTCAAATGGCTCGAACGGCTTGACCGCCTTCCGTTTTACGCGGATGCACTGGTGCGGTACGAGTGGCAGACCGGCCATCTTGCGTGCCCGATTCACGGCACGCAGGACCGCGAACATTTGTCGCGTCACACCGCCGTAGGGCTCGAACGGCGAGCGATTGAATTCGCGTTCCATTCGTTCGGTCGACCGGCTCGCGGTTGCCTGCTGCAAGAAATGGCCCTTCAGTTCTCTGTACGCACGGCGACCGATTCGTACCGATGCTTTGCCGTTGTGACCAATCGAATAACCACCAAAGCGAATCGGCGTTTCGCGGACATCCACGTATTGGCAAAGACGGCTGATGCCATCGCCCTCGAACTGTTCGTGCTCTTGAAAGAATCGGTGATAGCCGGTCGAGGCCAACAGAACCCAGAAGTTGCCGAAGCGAAGATACTGGACGTTCGCCAGCGGACGACCGTTTGGCCCGGTCCTCTTGGTTCGCCGATACCGCGACCACTTACTATGGGCCACGTCGAATTTTTCGAGAATTCTCCGGTCGTGCTCTTGCGTGGAAAGTCGCCCAGGAACTTGGCCGCTCACATAGAAGAAGTAGCGGCGAGCGACGTAGCCGACGGCCAATTGCTGAACAAAACCTTCCAGCGACGTGGCTTCCCACTTGTAGTTTGAATCTTTTTGCTTCATTCCCGACACCCACGATGCCATCACGGCATTTGGCTTGTTATGGGCGTTGGCCGAAAGATGTTGCACAAGAAGTGCCAGCCGCGTGAATCGTTGCGAGCAATGAGTCGGTATCACTCGCAGCGTGTATGTTCTTAGTTGGAAGTAGCCCAGTAAGAAGAAGTAGCGGCTGGTACAGCCGACGATAATTGTGGAAGAAAACTGAAGCGGATGATTTGTTTGAGGCACAAACCATCCGAAAAGCCCGCTAACCTTGGAAACAAAAACAGTTGAGAGCCACTTCCCTGGGGAAGTCGCCCGAATCACTGCCTCCAATTGGTAGCCGTGTCGCTACAACCGCGTCACGCTCGTCAGCGACCAGGCTGAAGAGCGTGACACTCTGCTTGAGCTTTCACCCAAGGAAGTAGCGGTTGACCATACAAAGATGGCCAACCGCCGCGACTTTCTTGGACAGGCATAAAGCCCGTCGCCACTTTCGTCGTTGCTTGTGCCGGGTGGCACATCGGTGGTTACCAGCCACCTGGAGCAAACGAGTCCGCACTGCCTTGCACGGAAGATTGCTGATGCAATCTCGAAGGGCCTTCGCCCTTCACATCGCCGAGACGTTTCGTCTCGCTTTCTACTTGTGGCACACTCCCACTCTTGTGGATTTCAAACACCTGGTTGACTTGACCAGGCACCGGGAGCTAATCCCCGGTCCCGCAAGAGCTTCCCTCTTTAGCCGTAGACATCGACTGTCAGTTGACGTTGGTAAGCAGCCCGAGGCTGCGACTTCTCGTGAGTACGTGCCCGCCGCCAAGCGGGTCGCAGTTTCCGGCGACTCCTTTGAGTCGCCGATTTCCCCTTGCGAACATACAAGCTCAGGGTATCCCTTCACGAAAAGTTGTCCCGATTCGGCACCGTCTCCTCACAATCTAACGAGCAAGCCCTTACGGGCCTTTCATGGTTGAGCTATTCCCCGCCTGGTTTCCCAGGACGCCGAAGCTTGTCATCGCTCCGATACCGTGTGTCTCCACACGGCAAGTCCCCACGCTCGCAACGTTGCACCGTCCGCCAATGGCGGATTCAGGCCCCGTCGACAGGATTTTCACCTGTTTGCCTACGACGGCCTTCTGCGACTCGCATCGCACAAGGTTTTTCAGAGTCGCCCACGTTTCAATGTTTTGTTGGCGTTTTCTGTATCGGATAGAACTGTGAGATTACTCTGGTCGTGCGTTGCTTCGAGACAAAGAAAGCAACAACGCTCAGGATTAGTTCACAGAGCCTCCGTCGTTCCGGACAAGCCACTCTCATGGCATCCGGCTCTACGGACAGGCAGCGTAAGAAAAAGCAAATTTCTTCCCTTAGCGTGGTTGGTTAGACCACGTTTACCGGGAGCTACCTCCTATCCAAGAAGTCGCTCTGCAAGCTGTTGCAGTTGGCGACGGTTTTCTTATGGAGCTGGCCACAACACATGTGACACAATCAGCAAAGATAAGTCACACGCACAGGTCATCCGCCATAACAGGCGAAACATTCAGTCAGGGGTGACATCGCTGCCCGGCAGACGTTCTTGAGGAAGTTTGGCTACCGGTGGCGATGTTTTTCCCATTCATCATGGAGATATGTCTATGTCACAGTTACCCTGCAAACGATTCTGGGAAGGCCCGGTGGGAATTATGTTGAAACCGCAAAAGCAACACAGCGGTGAATATTTTTGGACATTTTCCTTCACGCGAGCGTTCAAACGAAAGGGCAAGGAGTCCTGGGAGTACACCGGTTTCTTTGGGCATAAGCACGCTGCCGCTTTGGGCACCGTGATGAGCCGGGCGATGCAGTTCATGGAGCAAAACGCTCCCGACCAGTTCACCGAAAAGTGGATGGCCGAGAAGTTGGCCGACAAAGCCGATGAATCTGCCCGCCAAGACGACAAGCAAATCGCCGACGGAGTCGGCAGCCTGGCCGAGGCTAGTATGCCGTCTGCTTAGTCAGCAGTCGCGGCCTAAGCCGATTCGTTCTTTTTCAATTCGTGTCGAGTAGACGACAACCCTCTGCCGGTCGTTTCACGGGCGATTCGCTCGTGACGCGAGCCGGTGGTGCATGAGGCTCAAGCGATGGTTTTTTATCCACGCACTCTTTCCTATAGAGGAGACTCAAATGGTGAATTTGACGAAAGCGAGTCGAGAGTTGTTTCGCAGAACTCCCGACGAGCGGTTTAGTTCGTTCGACTCGCTCCTGGCCCATTGCCAAGAGCGAAAAGAACGGTCGACCGAGTTTTGGCAGGTTTCGCAGAACCTTTGCATCGGGCAGACGGCCAACGGCCTGCGGATGCAACTGGAAGATGCGGAAAATGTCAGTTTGTCGCTCAGCGACTGGAGCTTTAGCCAGCTCTGCAAGTTGTGCGGCGTCCACAAGGAGACCGTCAACAAGCTCTCTTCCGAGACGGCATCGCGTGTCTTTCGAGACACGATGCCCCACTCCCGGAAGCCGCTGCAAGTGTACGCCGCAGCCGATACCGCCTTGGCGGTGCATAGCTCGACGTACTCGCGTCTGTTTGACGCGGAAGTTCTCGAAGCGGTCCGCGAGGCCGCCCCCGATTTTACGCCCCCGCCCACGGGTTTGGGCGGAGCCACGGGACTCTATGCCGGTGAACAAGATATGTTCGCCTTTGGCATCGACCCGAATGGCTGGGTAGAAATCGAGGGCGAGAACTTTGCTCCCGGCTTCTTTGTTTGGAACTCGGAAGTTGGCCGACGCAGTGTCGGCGTTCAGACGTTTTGGTATCAGGAAATCTGCCAGAACCATATCGTCTGGGACGCTATCGAAGTGGTCGAGCTAAAGCGACGCCACGTCGGCAACGTTCAGGAAGCCCTGGACGATGTTCGGTTGGCGATTGCCCAACTGGTGAAGAAACGTGACGAACGTCGCGACTCCTTTGCCAGCGGCATCAAGACCGCGATGGCAACTCCCTTCGGCAATGATGCCGAAGAAGTCCGCAAGACGCTCGCCAAGCATGGCGTTAGCTCCCGTTTGGCGGAGCAAGTCGTGCAAGTGGCCGAGCAAAAAGCATCGTTCTCGGTGTTTGGCATTGTGGACGCATTGACGCGGATTGCCGGTCGTTATGAAAACGCCGGTGACCGACTTGTTCTGGACCAGAAAGCGGCGTCGCTCTTGAGCCTCGCCGCCTAGGTCCTTGTTATTTGTTCCCTGTTATGTTGCTCACCGAGCAAGAAAGGAGATGTCACGATGGCCGAAAACAATCGACCCGTGCATCAAGTCCGTATCGGACGCATTAAAGCCGCCGTTTTTGAGAATGGCGACAACGCTCCTCGCAAAGTCCAATTCACCGCCCTCTACAAGGACGGAGATGAGTGGCGAGGTTCTGCGAGTTTTTCTCGCGAAGACTTACCGCTGCTTGCCAAAGTTGCGGACCAAGTCCACTCGTACTTGTACGAGCAGAATGGTTCTGCTGGCCAGTGATGGTTTCTTGAGGCCAACTTGCACCACCGGCCTCTCAATTTCGACGCATTGACGGATTCACACGTAAGGGCTTCTCAGGTCTGCCACTACGACTACATGCTCGTCGCACAATTGTCGTACAGTGTTCTTAATTGTCGCCCTTATATCAGGCACATGTGCCCCCTCGTAATCAAGATTGACGATGACATAAACAACCAGAAGCTCTGCCTGACCAACGAATTGCTTGAGTTGTGATTTTCCCTTATTAACACTGTCTTCCAGCTTACCGAGTAATCCATCAGGAATTATGGAGTTGCCCATGCGTACAACTGGCGGGTCTCCACGCAGCAGTTTTTGCGTGTTCTCTTCGATGTACTCAATCTCCTCGTCAGATTCAAATAACGTCTTGACTTCTATCGCCGCTACCGTGGTGCCATCGCTGAGTGCTATCCAGTCGGGCTTCATGTTGGTTGTCTCAGGTTCACAAATACACTCGTACGAGATATTTATCTCATCCAACATCTGCTTGAGACGAGCGAATCCCAAGACTTCATTGAGCAGACTGATGAGTTCGCGTCGATTGCTATTAGCACTACGTCCGATTTTCTCCTTGAAAGTATTCCATGCATCACCTGTGATTACCGCTAACTCCGACTCCAACTTAGATAAGCTCTCTCGTGCTAGTTGGTTTTGACGAAATAACAATGGAATACCGTCAAACCATCTTTCGTAGGCATTCGGAGATACACCTTGGGCAACTTCGGCTAGCTCTGCTAACCTCGGGAGGTCGATGGGATACTCGTCTCTCATTTGATTTCCTTCACAACACCTATGCCTACGGTAGAACTGAAAGCACAACTACGGTTCCAAGAAGATACCGACCGCAGGGCGGTAAATCTCACGCGAATCAACAATTTGACGGCTTCACGGGCTGAATTATGGCGATTGCTAAGTTCCGCCGAGAATCTGCCCGCAGTAGGAAACGGAGTTTAAGGATTTCCCAGCTCGGGTTGGTCGGCCAACCACTGGTCGAACTGGGATTCGTGCCCCAGTAGGTGAAGCACATCGCGACACAGCTCTTGTGGCGGTGCCCCCAATTCGGCAAGGACTTTGGCGGCTCGACAATCTGAAAAACTGCAAACGGTAAGAATCAAATGCTCTGTGCCAACATAGTTATGTTCTAGCCACTTTGCCTCGAAGAGGCATCGGGTCTCGACCTCGGGCAACGTAACTTCGGAGTCAGTGCTGAATGACTTACTGGATTTCAGCACGGCTTCGGCATCGATGTTGTGCGAAGCGAGCACCGAGCCAGCCACGCCACTACCTTCACGCAACATGCCGACAAGCAGATGCACGGTGTCAACCGAGGTATCGCCCAGTTGTGCGGCTTCCGTCGTTGCCAGGTCGACGACCTTGCGAGCACGGTCTGTGAAGTTCTCGAATGCCATGAGATTTGACCCAAGTGACGAACAGGATAGGGATTTGCGGATTCTTCTAGGTCTGGCGGTCATTGTAACGTATTTCTCCGAGGCTCCTACACGGCCCGATGCCTCTGAAAACTTGACCGCACCCCTGCCTCCCGCCTAGACTAACAGTGCAGCGGCAATCACCACTGGTAGAAACATCATTGAAGGACCAGTAACAGGCGGTGGGTTTGGTCAATCCCCGTAGGTGACCATTCTTCGGAGTGGAGCAAAATGCCGTGTCACGTTGAATTGTGCGGTGCATCTCAACCAGAAGCACACAAGCCTTCACGGGCAGCAATTCGACTGGCTGCGGCCTACACCCTGGCCTAGTGGTCACTTGCTTGACGCAGGGTGCTTTGTGCGTCGAGACGCATCATTTGGAGGCGTCATTGACCACCTGTGTTAGTGCCGGGTGCGATAAGCATCCGGTACGCTGGTTGACGGTGGAGGAAATCCGGAAACAACAAAGAATGCGTCGTGAGACAGTCGTAGCAGCCATGCTTGCGGGCGTACTCCCGTATGAGCAACGTGGTCGGATACGATATGCCAGAGTGAGCGATGTCGAAGCATGGGAAAAGAGCCGACTTGAAAACAAGTTGAACTCAAACCCCAGAAGAATGTTGATTCGTCCGGACCTCGCGGAGTTCACCTGATACCGGCTCGCCGAGTCGGGCGGCCCACCCAGGCCGTCCGGCCGGCACTTTATCACTTCTTTTCTTTGTTCTTGCCGCCACCCAAGTCGGCCCTTCCCGATTTCAAGCACTTTCGGACCCACTCGACGATGGCTCGGTCTTCCGGGGATACGGGCTTCATATAAACGTCCGCCACTTGCGAACTCGCCGAGTGTCCCAGCCAACGCTTCATTTCGCCAATGGAGCAACCAGCACGGGACCCAAATTCCGTCGCTCCTAGATGGCGAAGCGAGTAAAACCCTCCCATACTCTTGCAGTCGTCTCCTAGCTTGGCACGCAATCTCGTCCACCAAAGACAAACCGAATCGCAATTACCATGCACGAGCGGCATACCTGTCTCCGTGACGAACAGCAGGTCGCTTTCACTTCGACTCGTTTCGCGGAGATAGTTTTGAATTGCCCGCCAGACCATGGTCGGGGTCTCGCCGTATCGCTCGATGCCCGTCTTGCCTCGCCGTAGGTCGTAGCTCTTCTTATCGAATTGCTTAACTCGAACTTGGGCAAGGTCACGCTGGCCAAAACCACAGCCAATAGCCATCCAGACCATTGCCGAACGTTGCACATCACAACTCTGTAGGACCAACTTGAGTTGAGGCAGTGTTGGGAGCTTTCGCTGCTCGGCTGGTTTTCCATGGCTTATGTCGCGTGACCCCCAGTTCCATGAGAGCAACTGGCTCCCATGCTCTACTCGCCCAGCTCGGTCGATAATTGCCTTCACTAGACGAATACGCTTATTGACCTGAGAGGAGGAGTAGTCGGCTGTCACCAACAATCGGTTGTACGCCTCAATATCTTGCATAGTAAGGTCGGCCAACATCATCCGACCAGTAGCCCCTTGCCCGTAGCGAGAGTTCAAGAACTTAAGAAACTCTTGAGCAAACTGGTCTCTCGAATCAAAGGTCTTGCGAGTGATAGTTCCTCTTCGGCGAACTCCGTCATCAGCTCCAACCCGCGACTCTTCGTAGTCGAGGAATCCCGATGTGATATGCACAAGGCTTCCTTCAACGAATGCTGCACCTACGCTACGTGGCTTCGGCTTGGAGGTCGCTATTTGTTGGTCGAGCTTTCTTCGGCTTGGCTTTGGTTTTTTGGCAGGAGTCTCGCCACGGAGGTGAGCAGCAACCCACTCGTGGTACTCGGACTCCGCTTCTTCCCGGCTCACCATTCCAAACCGCCGCCGCCGTGGAGTGCCTGTTTTCAGGTCGCGGTAGGAGACGTGCCAGCCGATATTCTGGGTTTCGGTGTACTTTAACTGCGGAATCCGTTTCTTGCGGCGGTTTGCGGACATTGGTAAAATGCTCCGTCGGTCTTCGGTCTGAATTTCCTGTGATGCAACCCAACGATGAAACGGGCGTCACGGGCAATTGTAGTACGAGAATCCGAAGAAATGTAGTACGAGGCATCAAAAAAGCCCTTGTCCCCGTAGCTCAACTGGATAGAGCGTCGGCCTCCGAAGCCGAAGGTT
>JAJCYI010000212.1 GCA_029263015.1 Saprospiraceae bacterium
CAACGGTATTTTTCGTGCCGTAGGTACGTAACATTTTCCACGTTGCGTACCTACGGCACGTCGAAAAGCTCCTGCAAATGCTAGGCTACCCATGTTCCGTCCCTAACGGGACAATAAGATTGCTATCCAGAACTCACGTTATATTTGACCCCTCTGGGGTCAGTTTAAAAAAGTGTACGGTAGAGAAGTAATTATTTATTTTCTGATACCCGAATAAAACAACACCTCTATTTTATGAAAAAAAGAAAACGTAAGATTTCATTATTAGTAATCGGCGCATTTGCGGTCATGCAACTCTTTCCAATAGATAAGACCAATCCACCCAGCGACCCCGCAAATGATTTTATTACCATTGAAAATCCACCACGGCAAGTGGCCGAGATAATGAAAAACGCTTGCTACGATTGCCACTCCCATCATACCAAATATCCTTGGTACACAAATATTCAACCATTGGCTTGGTGGATCAGAGGTCACTATCGGGGCGCTCGGCAACACATGAATTTTTCAGAATGGTCAGGATACGATGCAGGTAAAAAGGCCCATAAAATGGAGGAGGCTGCTGAGGAGGTGGAAGCGACAAGAATGCCTTTAATGCCTTATTGGTTGATGCACCCGGAGGCGAAATTGAGCGAGGAGGGTCGGCAGTTATTGGTTGACTATTTCACACAAAAATCAAAGGGGCAGTAACAAAAAACAGAAGCGACGCTTTCTAAAAAGCGTCGCTTCTATGCACCAAATAGGTATGTGAGATTCCTTAAATCCGAACTACTCTCATTGCTTTCCCAACTTTTCCATCCACCATCAAACGCAAGAAATAAACACCGCTATGCTGTATTTCCTGACCCATGGAAACAGTTCCGTTGGCAGCTTGTAGCTCCACAGTGGAAAGTTGCTGGCCAAGAATATTGAAAACCACAAGCTGGGCATTTTGATATTGGCCTAATAGCTCATAATTGACAAATAGTTGTTCCTGAAATGGATTAGGAGAAGCAGAAAGATTGAATGCAGAATCGTCTAATTCAAAAGTAGAAGTGATCGACGAAATGGTCACGGTTTGTGTGATAACTTGTGTTCCACAATCGTTCGTTACGGTCAAAGTCACATCAAAATCGCCAGTAGTGGAATAACTGTGTGATGGTTCTTCTTCAGTGCTGATGGTGCCATCACCGAGCTGCCATTCAAAAGTGTCGCCTACCGATGAATTGCTGAAAGTAACTTCAGGGCCATTTACATTGAAACTAAAATCAGCGGTAGGGCCAACTCCCACTGAAATGACATCGGTCTGAATGGCTTCGCTGGTGCCAGCGGAATTTGTCACGGTCAAAGTCACGGTAAAATCACCCGCTGAATTATAAGTGACGGTCGGGTTTGGATCACCTGAAGTAGCAGGGTCGCCACCTTCAAATTCCCATTCCCAAGTGTCAGGCACACCGGCAGATAGATCTGTGAATTCAACCACAAATGGGGTGCAACCTTCCATCTGGTTCACGCTGAAACTTGCAGTAGGTGCTATTGCTGAAACGGTGACATCATCTGTGAAGGTTTGTGAGCCGCAGACATTCGTAATGGTCAAGGTGACAGAATACGTCCCAACCATATCATAGGTGTGCGATGGATGCTCATTGTTGCTCGTTTCGCCATCACCGAAATCCCAAGAGAAAGTTCCACCACCAGTTGACAAATTGGTGAAGTTGGCAACCGAGCCAGTGACACTGGCTGAAAAGTCAGCAGTTGGAGTGGCTCCAATGGCTACTGAGTTGGGACGGTTGATGGTGTAAGTATTTCCGTTATCGGTGGTCACTTCGAGGGTGACATTAAATGAACCTGGTGTATTGTAAACAACCACTGGGTTTTGTTGGTCGGAGACCAGCGGGTCACCCCCTTCAAAGATCCAAGACCAGGTAGCCGTCGTATCTGATTGGTCGGTGAATTGTACCGTGAATGGTGAGCATCCTCCTGTCCCAGAGGTTGAATAGACCGGATATGGAACATCGTCAACTACCCGGAAACCATCTACTGCAGCTTCAACGAGGTGGCCGGAGGAAGGCAAATCACTTGTTTCAAATGTAATCTGCATGTTGTCAGTAATCGCAATGTAATCTACCAATCGGAATTCCACTGCCGTATTCCAAAATGAATTGGATGTCGTGATGTTTTCCAAAACGACCACATCGCTACCATTGCTGATCCTTACTTCAAGGGCGTCATCTGGCGCACCATTACCACCAGCGTTGAAAAACCAACTGTTGTAGCTTAATATCGGGTCGGCATAATTGGATAAGTCCATTGGTGGAGAAGTCAATGTCACTGTGCCGTTGTCAACATCATCGAAGCCAGCGTCATTGCCCCCATTTCCGGTCACATAACATTGGTCTCCGATATCACTAGGTAAATCAAAATCCGTATTCGACTGACTCCCTTGTGTATCTGTACCAATTGGTTCGCCACGTTCCCATTGTCCAGTAGAGGCATCACCCGTGGCAGTCCATCCTTGATCCAAAATGAAATCGTCTTGGTAGCCCTGATCCAAAGTTATAGTAACAGGCCCAGTTTGGTCGTTTACCGAAAAGTTAGTGATTACTTCGTGCATATATCCCCAAGCGCCAGCAAATATGGTATAATCACCTATGGTTACATTATCGAAAGTAAAATTGCCATTTCCATCGGAGGTGATGGTGTAATCCTGTTCACCATCCAGTACTATGGTTGCCCCCGGTACAGCATTGCCATCGGTAGCTTTGATGGTTTGGCCAACGACATTAAATGATGAAAACGGCTCGAGCTGTACATCGAGAATGGTCAATACACCATTGTCTAAGGTCGCTTGGACAGTTTTAGAATGGTAACCTGTGGCGGAAAAAGTTACATCATAAGTTCCTGCAGTAGCTATCCCCGTTTTGTACTCCCCGATGAGGTCACTGGTAGCAAAGTTGGCCTGGTCTGCATCAATCAATGATTCTGCGCCGAAAATGGGTGCACCTGTAAACAGGTCAGTCACAGTGCCTTCCAGCCAACATGCCCTTACGTATTCCGCTCCGCAAACGTAAAGCCCTGTGCCGATATCGGTCAATAACACTATACCAGATGGTAGAAATGGGTAAGCACCCCAGACGCCACTGAATCCACCGTTGCCGCCGAAGAAGGTATCCCAGTTGCCGACTTCAATGATATTGTCGGGCTTGGATGCATCGGCGATGATACCGCCACTGGTGTAATAGGAAATAATGAGCCAATCGTCCCAAACATGCACATTGTGTGGAACAACTCCCTCGCCCAATGTTTCGATCGGGAGAAATTGGTCAAGCTCTACAATATCGTCAAGGTCTGAAATGTCATAAGCAGCAACAGGTGCGTTGGCTTTCTCGTCGGTCGTGAAAACAACGTCTCCCGCATCGTTCAGCCAGGCATTATGTGTAAAACTATTCGGGGTCTGCTGGTTGGCCAGCAGGGTTATATTTTGTTTGTCAGAAACATCATAAATACTCAAGTTGCCAACAAAGATCTCCGATGCATACATTTTGTTGTCGCGGACATATACATCGTGTGAATAAACAGAAGGAGCTGCTGATTCAAATGCTGGATCACCAGGGTTGGTGTGGACGTCCACGATCAGCATCCCGCCGCTGTTGAGGTTGCAACCAGAAAGGTAGGCAAAGCCGAATTCATCAATGTAAATATTGTGGCAGCTGCTCAGTAGTCCAAGCCCTGGAATATCGGGTGTCCACTCAAACCAGTCATTATCGGTTATGTTGGGTGCGTTGCTCATATCCACCACGAGCACACCATTGCTGGTCTCATTGGTTACATAAACATGGTTGCCCCAGGTTTTTATGTCCCTCCAAGTTGAGTTGGGGCCAGGGATTTTTTTGATTTCGACCACATCGGTTGGGTCAGTGAGGTCAACGATGGATAGCCCGTCACGGAGGCCGACGAGCGCGTATTCAGTGCCATCGTCTGGATCGACCCAGCCCCAAATGTCATTGGCATTGATTCCGTAATTGATTTCATCCAACAAAGTCATGTTCAGTTGGGAGAATGCAAATGTGGCCACACTTGCAAACAAAAATGATAGAAGAGTTTTTTTCATATTGGGTACTATTTTACGCTGTGTAAAAATGTTTAGATAGTGAAAAAGTGAATTTGATAAGCGGTGGCAAATATATATTAATTGTGTTTAGGGCTTCGGGCAGGTGTCTGGTTTTGATATGCTTCCGACAATGTTGTTTGCCTAAAATCTATGCTTTGGTATTTCAGATGACTGGAACATTGGGGCTTTGTGGTGCAGTGTAAGTAGTCGGACACATTTATCTTAACATTTTTGGCGGCCAGACCTGACAGGTTTCCAAAACCTGTCAGGTCTTCTACTGAAAATTTTAAGTTCAAATTTTCATCACTCTTTGAGTATTTTGTGGCGAGTCGTGATTCCCAATTTAGGGTGTAACTTGAAGTTACACCCTAAATCTACAACAGAAATTGGCGGCCAGACCTGACAGGTTTCCGAAACCTGTCAGGTCTTCTACTGAAAATTTTAAGTTCAAATTTTCATCACTCTTTGAGTATTTTGTGGTGAGTCGTGATTCCCAATTTAGGGCGTAACTTGAAGTTAGGGCCTAAATCTACAACAGAAACTGGCGGCCAGACCTGACAGGTTTCCAAAACCTGTCTGGTCTTCGGTTATAGTTTCATCACCCTGACGGCCCTGCTCCGTTCGCCATCCAGATTGAAAACTATAACATAAATGCCTGCAAGATAGCCTGGGTTCAGTTGGACAGAGCCGTGCTTTCCTGTCAAAGGGATTGCTTCCAATTGCTGGCCAAAAACGTTGAACACCTGCAATTTCAATTTTGCAAAATCCTTTTCGACGGCATATTTAATGGTTATCCCTTCACGGAAAGGATTTGGATAAACTTCCATTTTTAGGAGGTCATCTTTTTCAGAAAAAACACTGCTTGCATTATTTTCTTCTACTTTGAAATTGTCCAGTCCGGCCTCTATCACATTGGGTGTTTCAGGTTCGTCGCTGATCTCAAAAATGAGCTTCATCTCGTCTGTGACCTCCATCAAATCTGCTAAATCAAAAATTGGTGACGATATCCAATCCTGCACCCGGTTGGAGCGATCAAACCGTTCCAGCTCAATGGTGTCGGTGCCGTTCGTCATTAGGATGTAGAGTGTATCGTTTGGCAGGTTATTCGACCCGACCGTATAAAAATAAGCGTCGTAAGAAAGTGCTGGGCGGTCGTAATTGGAGGCAAGTAGCATGACAGGTGAAGTGAGGAAGGTCGTGCCATTGTCAACTTGGTCGTCGAATAGGGTTTCCACGTCCCCATTGCCTGTTACGTAACATCGGTTGCCCAAATCGAATGGTGAGTCAAAAAATGGATTGTAAATCGTGGTCTGGAAGTTGGTGCCGTTCGGCACACCTCTTTCCCAAATACCACTGGTCGCATTGCCTGTGACTGTCCATTCAAGATCGGTGTTGAAATTGTCTTCGTAGCCAAGCGATAACTCAAAATAAAGATCGTCATCTTGCTTAACTGGCTGATTTCCAATGGCTAAGTTTTGAAAACCCCATTTTCCAATATATACGGAATAAGTGCCTTGTATCACATTGAGCAGGGTGAATTGCCCTGCTGCATTTGTTGTCGTTTCATAAGAAAAGTCATCGTTTTCGATAAAAAGAATCGCGTCTTCCAAGCCCGTTCCTGTTGCTTCATCGACCACGGTACCAGTAATCGTATGTGCCGGGAGCGGTATCATCTGTACATCGAGCACCGTTATTTCACCAGAAGAAATGGTGGTGAGGATGGTCTGGTCAAAATAGCCGGTAGCTTTGAAGGTGACATTGAAAGTGCCCGCTGTGGCCAGCCCAGTTTTATAATCACCAGTCAGGCCGGTATGCTCCAATGTGGGGGTGGAGGCCTGAATGCTTACCACTGTATTTGAAATGCCAATGCCCGAATTGATGTCGGTCACCTGTCCTTCCAGGTAGCTGGCCCGCACATAGGTCGGGTTCAGAATAAAGAGTCCATTTTCAATATCAGTAATGGCGATCAGGCCGGAAGGGAAAAATGGATAAGCCCCCCAAGCACCATGAAATCCTGAAGTGAAATCTGTATTAGTATCGAAATTGCCCACCTCCACCAAGTTGTCCGGCTCGTTGGCATCAACGATTATACAGCCATCTGTATAGTGGGAAATTACAACAAAGTCATTGAGAACGTGTACGTTATGCGGGATTACATCAGTGCCAAGCGTAGCGGCTGGACGGAACTCATCCAACAATTGAATATCTGTGGGGTCGGAAACATCAAATGAGGCAGTAGGGGCATTGGCCTTTTCATCCGTGGTGAAAAGCGTCTTCCCATCATCGCTCAACCAGACATTGTGGGTAAACCGGAACGGCGTTTCTTGTGTGCCCAGCAGCACGGGAGCGGCTTTGTTGCTCACATCATAAATGCCAAATTGACCAGCAAAAATTTCGGAAGTATACAAAGTATCGTTTCGTGCATAGTTGTCGTGGGAATAAATATCCTTGCCCAATCCGACAAATTCCGGGTTGAACGGATCGACATTTAAATCCAAGAAAATAGCGCCACCTGAATTAATATCACAGCCTGTCAGATAAGCGAACCCCTTTTCATCCACCCATACATTATGACAAGAAAACAGCGTATCAACGCCCAAAGTATCATTCGGAAAAGTGTAAAATATTTGGTTGAAAGTTACATCATTTGGAAGATTTGATAGATCGAGCACCCACAATCCTTC
Organism: Saprospiraceae bacterium; assembly: GCA_029263015.1. Classification (GTDB taxonomy): domain Bacteria; phylum Bacteroidota; class Bacteroidia; order Chitinophagales; family Saprospiraceae; genus UBA6168. The sequence goes on from JAJCYI010000212.1 coordinate 6,775, forward strand.
TTCGCTTCCTGGCTGGTCGGCCACGATGTATGCATACTGCCCGAAAGTGCGCAAGTCCCGCCAGGTTGAAAATTCACCTTCCACAAAAACCACTTCCTCTAGATTGGCAGGATCGGCTAGACTGACGATTGAAACGCCGTTGTGCAGGCCAACCAGTGCGTACTCTGTTCCATCTGGAGCAGTATAACCCCAAACGTCATTGGTTCCAGTGTTGTAGGGTAAATGGGAGACAAGCTCTATGTTGAGTTGGGAAAAAGAGAACTGGATGCAAAATAGCACCAGTAGAAAAGTCAATGTTTTTTTCATCGAAACAACCGATTTATGCGAGAGGTGTAATTGGCCAATGAGAAGCAAATTGCAAAGTAAACGTTTTGCATGGAGGAATGGGTGGCTCATTTGCAGGGGAATGGGGGAAATGTCAGGTGGGGTTCTTAATTGTCAACTAGTGGGGTGCTCAACAACGGTCTTCGGGTAGGGCTGCTCAGGGTCGGTGTTGAAGTAATTAACTTTATCCACAAAAAACCTTTAAATTGCCGCCAAATCGCATTGACATGAAAATTGAAAAAGCAATATCAAAAGAAATAAAAAACGCTAGCGAAACGCTGTCGAAAAAGTTCGGTGCAAAGATGGTCATCCTATTTGGCAGCCATGCGTATGGTCATCCTGATCTGGAAAGCGATTTGGATATATGCGTGATATTAAACCTTTCGGGTAAAAGAAAAATCGAAGTCATGCGGGAGATAAGGCGAGAATTGACGGACAGCGTTTCCAGTCCTTTGGATATCTTGATTTATGAGGAATCGGAATTTGGAGAGAGGGCCAACCTATCTTCCACTTTGGAACATAAAATTTTGAAACAAGGAATCAAAATATATGAACAACCAGGATATCACACAGGAGTGGTTTAGGGTAGCAAGAATGGATTTATCTTCAGCATAATTTTTAATGGGAATGCACCCTCCTCCATTCGAAGTAATCTGTTATCATTGCCAGCAAGCTGCGGAGAAATTCTTGAAAGGGTTTCTTGCTTTTCAGGGTGAGCCTATCCGTAAAACTCATGATTTGGTGCTGTTAAATAAATTATGCGCAGGTTTTGACGAGGCATTCAAAAAAATCGAAAATGAATGTTTGGAACTTACCGATTTTGGTGTCAATATTAGGTATCCTTTTTCTTTTGAAGTGAATGAATCCGATGTTATAGGTGCTATTAATAATGCACAGCGTATCGAGGACTACGTAATTCAGGCCTGCCTTTGATGAATGCAAGTATAAAGGTGTCACCTTTGAAGCGAAGGAAATGTAAATTATTGAAAATCAATCTATTACAATGAATTTCTGCCTTAATAAATTGGAATCTTGGTCTCTTTCGCTCCCAGTGATGCCAAATATTCTTTTACTTCTAAGGCTTCGTCACCCCCTTTCTGGGCATGGTGCAATAGGGTGAAACCATGTGGGCCTCTGGCATGAATGGTACTCGGAAAAGCTTCCAGCATCGGCTTGACAATTTCCATTTTACCGAAAAGGCAAGCTGTAAAGATATTGGCTTGCGCTCCCTGATCGAGAAAATATTGTGCGAGCTTTTTGTACCCGACATGGCTGGCAGCGCCGAGGCCTGTTTCAAAATCGCCCATTTTCCAGTCGTGGGCAGCGTTGATCAAGTTGGGGTGCTCTTCCAACATCGATTTTACTTTGTCCATGTCCCGATGGGCGGCCCCAACAAAAGTTGCGACAAGTTCCTTGTCCATTTGAGGCTCTGCTTGGGTGGTTCCAGCAGCGGCGAAGTAGGGTAGGGAAGTGGCAAGACCGGCGATTGGTAACGACCTGAGAAATTGATTGCGGTTCATCATGATTGGTTGATAGTTTTGATTTATGGAACAGACTATGCTATGCGAAAAAAGTTGCAGGTTGATAATATCCTGTCAAACCAATCCCTGTGCTTTCATCCATTTCATTCCTTCTCTTTTGGTAAGTGGTGCGAGCTGCGGATTATTCTCGATAAAATTGATAACGCCTTCCTGGTTGGTTTTTGAATATTGCCGCAATGCCCAACCTGCTCCCTTTTGGATGAAGAATTCTTTAGAACCAGCCAATTCTAAAATGTATTTTTTCATTAATTCAAAATCCGTTTTTTCTTTATAAGTCAATTGGAATATTAGGCAGATGCGTTGCAGCCAGATATTTTCTGCAGCCATCCATTTTTCTGTAGTTGGTATTATTAAATGTGGAAACCGTTGAAAGTGAATACCCACAAATTTTCTGATCCAATCCACCGTGTCCCACCAAGATTTGGTTTGAATCAGTTCTTCATAAAATCCGATAAACTCCTCAGGACTTTTTTTCATTTGCTTTTCCACCATTTGCAAACCCGCGTAATTTATTTCTCGGTATTCATCTTCCATGCAAAGACGGACAAAAGTCTTTAATTCCTCTCCATTGTATATTCCATGTTCTTTAAAAATGTCTTTTAATATCGCCACCCATTCGTGCGCTTTCAAACCATAATATTCGAATTTATTGCGCATGTATTTCATCTGCCCTTGCGCCCGTTCTGGATCACCATTTTCCTGGTAAATGGATTTAATATGTTGTAAATAATATTTAGGAATCATGAGAAAAAATTAACAACGAACAACGAATAATTACTCATTATTCGTTACTCGTTATTCATTAATTTAAATTCTCGCCCCACCAATAATCTCTATGTAAATATCATTTACAAAATTGAAAAATTGTTCCAACGAATTTGTATTTTTATTTACAAAATTAAAATCAAATTGTCCTTTTACAGAATTTTCAACTTCTTTGGAAGACGTTATTTGAATACTTTCAAATTGTTTGGCGAACATGTCTAAATAACCAGTCATCGGATCCATATTCGCAGGATCGGAGTCGCCGACAGCATATAGGGTATTTGGTATATCCCAATATAATGCAGAACTGTTTTCACAAAGTAGTTTTCGGTGATGTTTGTTAAGGCGTTGTTTTCGAGCGATGCCTTTTTCTAATTTAGCAGTGATTAAATTTTTGTCATTGGTGAATATCATCACACCGTTTTTTAATGCCATATATAAATTCAATCCAGCCTCTGGAATGCCTATTTTATAATAGTTTCCTAATTGCTCAATTACTTTAGAATGGACCCCCAATTTTACGAATTTCATAACGTTTTTTTCATTGCCATAAGAGGCAAGAGCGGTTATGATAGGCAGTTTTTTTATGACCGTGGTGTCTTTTGTGATCAAGTTAAAATCTTCATCATATTCAAATGTTTGCTCAGTCACTTCCATCATTTTGGTGCCTGACACAGCGATCAACAAATCTCCCTTCCATAAATTAGCAATGGCGTCTTCGTCAATAAAAATCCCCAATATGCTCATGGCATCATCGGCCATTTGGCCAAACTCTGGCATCTCTTTGAGAGCTTTGTGCATAAGGGTCTTACCTTCTTCTATGCTGTTCTTCATGCTGTAGTTCATGAAAAAATACCCAAACATTTGATCGCCTCCCTCGATATACCGCAAGAATTTTTTATTGAATTTTGCATCCAATGCACCGTTGTAAAATTTCTTCATATCCTCATTCACAAACATTTCTGAACTGATGCCTATTTTCCCATTTTGGAAATTCAAGGCCATGGAAACATTGCTGTTAGAGTATAAAATATCGGAGGCTCCTTGCATGGCGTCCATTGCCATCGCCATTTCGCTCCCGAGCATGCCATAAGCACCATTATTGTCTTGCATGGCTTCAAGGAAAAAATTATAATCCATCCAGAAATGGAGGTCCGAGGCTGATACAGTAGCTAATTTGTAATTTGCATGGGTTGCAATTGAGGAGGTGAATTTCCGGTTCATTATTTTATTTGCCCAATTTGCCATCGCCTCTCTTTTTTCTTCTTGTGCCCACGCATCATTAAAATTATCTTCCCAACCATCTAAATCCTCGTCCTCTTTATTACCTTCTTTTATGGCAGGTTCTTCAATGATTACCTCTTCCTCATTATCAGGTTCTTCCCAACTGGGTTCCACTTCTTTGGTCATGCTCCAAATGTCATCGGCGGCTTCTTTTTCAGCCCACACATTAATAATTAAATGCTCGTTCCACGCATATGCTTCGCCATGTTCAGACCAATAATTAAATCCTTCCATTTCGTCCATAAATTTTTTGTAATCATCTCCTTTGTTATTCATTAATCCCTGTTCATATTTTGACTGATCGCCCATTTCTAAGACCATGGTATAAAATGTATAACCATTTTCTTTTTTTATTAAAAAAGAAAATGGCTTTAACATGTTATATCCTATATCAATTGGATTTGAGAAAAATGTTTGCGTATAACTTTGCCCTTCCTCCGATTCGATTGTGCTTTGTATTTCTTTAATAAAACCTTTGTAAAAATCAAACTGGCTTAAACTTTCCAACTTTATTTTCTTGTCTAAATTGCCAAGATCTACGGACATGATGACAGATGCATCAGCTGGGATATGTTGGAAAATAGTTTGCCCGAAAATTATGGTTTGGAAATAGGAAAATAAGATTATCAGGAATAATTGTTTTTGAATAGTGTAATTCATGATTAGTATTTTTTGGTTTTTTAATTATGAAATAAAGAAAAAGTTAAAGGTTTATAGGTGTAGTGGTTTAACGGTTTATAGGGCATGGCCTTATGCTGCTATACTGCAAACCAATAAACCATTATACCTTTTCACCAATAAGCCGATATTCCTCACTCTCCGATTTTATCGCAGCTTAGATTATTTTATTTAAAGGAAATTGAATTTTCAAGAGTCCCTCGACCTGTTATTAGATCGGAGAGTGGCAGCTTCAGCATTATTGCTTTTCCACTTGGTGAAACTAAAGCTTTTTTGTGGGAATATTTAATGATCTTTTTTTCAAAACGGTATATACTCACCATTTGGGAAACATCCAACATGTGGCGCTGCATAGGTGGTAATTTGTAATATTCATTTGGCCTTGATTCATATTCATACAGGCGGTCGAAAATCCCAGCCTCATAATTGAAATTTGCTGGTGAAATGGTGGGCATATCCACATATTTCAGTTGTTCGCTCAATGTGGCGATGGCATCATTCAGGGCATCTATATTTTCAAACCTTGTAGTAATGGTAAAAATAAAATTGGACCAGTCGCTTTTGCGCTCTACATAACTGATGCCTTGCACCGTTTGTAAGGTGTTTTTTGCCTGGAGCAAAATGGATTCGATTTCGGCTTCGCTCGGTATCCTGAAGTTTTCGACCTTGTCCATTTTCATATACTGCTTCAGCTTGCCCTTACTCTTGCTCAAGTTAACGACAACGACTATTTCACCTGAGCCATCCGCTTTCATGTTTACTTCCTCCCGAATTTCAAAACAGCTGGTGAATGTGACGGTAAAAGCCAAAAGGATGAAAACAAGGAAATTTGGTTTTTTCATGGTTGGATGGTAAATAACGTGAGTTCTGGATAGCAATCTTATTGTCCCGTTAGGGACGGAACATGGGTAGCCAAGCATTTGCAGGGGTTTTTCGCCGTGCCGTAGGTACGCAACGTGGAAAATGTTACGTACCTACGGCACGAAAAATACCGTT
>JAJCYI010000213.1 GCA_029263015.1 Saprospiraceae bacterium
TGCCTACCGGCAGGCAGGTTTTTTCGTCAGACAAGGCAAAAAAAATTAGCATAGCCATAGCTACGGTCATTTTTTTTAACAAAGTATGGCGGAAAAAGAGGCCGCCAAAAGTGTCGATTATTTGAGTTCACCTACTTATTGCTGAGAAAAGCAGAAACATATCGGCTCATCAATTTCCCTTTTTGGACAATAGTTTCAATGCCCTTGCTTTTGCCAATCGTACGATGTGTTCAAACATGAAATACTTCTCCAGTTCCTCGTTTTCTTCTGGGGTAAGTTTGTTTTCTTTTTTCAAACTGACAAGATAATCCACGCGACTCTGCATTTTTGGAGGAGCATAATAGGAGAGTAATTTTTCGGGTGAAAGATCTGCAATAAACTCAGCAAAGTCCTGATAAATGTCATACGATTGAACTAACATAGACTTATTTTTTCCAAAATTAATGGATTTCAAGGAGAATTACTATTCAGCACAAGGAGTAATCATTTTGATTAAACGCCAGACATGTCGAAATCAATATCTTTAAAAAAGCCCTGTCAATTTTCCAGATGGCGCTTTAAATGTAAATATATTCGTCTGCCGTAATTCGTCTGCCGTTCGCAGTAATCCCTCACCCTGGATCCGCCTCCGACCCCAACTGACGCCGCAACAATCCGCGGAATGCATCCGATACCGAGGCGCCATCATTTATCACCTTGAACATTTCTTTGGAAATGGGCATTTCAACACCATACTCTTCCGCCAGTTCCATGACCACACCGCAGGTCTTCACCCCCTCGGCCACCATAGACATTTCATCAATGATCTCATCGAGGCTTCTCCCTTGCCCCAGTTGAAAACCAACATGCCTGTTCCGGCTGAGGGCACTGCTACAGGTGGCCACCAAGTCGCCCATGCCTGCCAGCCCTGCGAAAGTGGCAGGTTTGCCGCCCATCGCCACGCCAAGACGAGTGAGTTCGGCGAGGCCGCGGGTGATGACGGCGGCACGGGTGTTGTCGCCAGCGCCGGCCCCGTCGCCCATGCCTGCGGCAATGGCGATCACGTTTTTCAACGCCCCACCCAACTCACAGCCAATTACATCATCATTGGTATAGACACGGAAAAGCCCAGTGCTAAAAACCTTTTGAAGTTGGTTGGCAATGGTATCGTCCACCAAAGCGATCACGCTTGCAGCGGCCTGCCCCGCCATTATTTCACGAGCAAGATTGGGGCCGGTCAAAACGCCTGCTGGATGTCCTGGCATCACCGATTCGATGATTTCGGTCATCCGCATTTTCGTCCCTTTTTCCAGCCCTTTAGACAAACTTACAACCGGCACCCAAGGACGGATATGGGGTTTTGCATCTTCGAGTACGAACCGGAAATTCTGGGAGGGTATGCCCATAACGATGACGTCGGCATCCTTGACCGCATCCTTTATCGAAGTAGTAGCCTTGAGCGATTCCGGCAGCTTGACTCCAGGCAGGTATTTTTCATTGAGGTGGTGTTTATTGATACCATCCACCGTAACGGGATTGCGCGCCCACATGCGAGTGGGTGCATTGCGGGAGGTCAGGGTGGCAATGGTTGTCCCCCAAGATCCTCCTCCGAGTATGCCAACGTTTAGTTTCATGTTTAAATTTTAGAATGGTGAATGGTGAATGGTAAACGGTGAATGGTAAACGGTGAACGGTGAGATTTACAAAATTATTGAAAGTGAAAAAATCCAATTAAAACGCTCATTAACAATAACTTACAAAAATATATTTTTATTTTCCGCAATCATTCCTACTTCCTGCCCGCTTCTGCCGTCAACCGTCCGCCGTGAGCCGTCACTCCTCCCCCTGCCCCAATTCTATCAGATATTTTCCTCGCACCGAGGCGATGTTTTTATTTAAATCTTTTAGTTTCCAATTTTTTGTTGGAATGGGTGGCAACACGATCACTTCTACCGCGGTTGGGCGAAATACATTGGTGCCGCGGGGCATGGCATCGTGCGCATTTTTGATGATGATCGGAACGATGGGAACGCCAGATTGCATGGCCAAATGGAAAGCCCCTTTTTTGAATTTGCCCAAATTGTAATCATAACTGCGGGTTCCTTCTGGCGCGATGATAATGGAAGTACCGTTTTTGAGCGCATCCACAGCGGGTTGCATCGCTTCAATGGCTTTTTCCTTATTGCTTCGGTCGAGGAAGATAACCCCAGCGGCCTGCATCATCTGGCCTATGATCGGCATGTTCTTCAATTCTTTTTTGGCAACGCCACGGGCATCTTTCCGCAATAATTTTGCAGTGATGAACAAGTCGGCACTGCTCTGGTGGTTGAACAAAAATACGGCAGGGCGGTCTGCCCAAAGGTTTTCCTCTCCTTTCACCACCAACTTAATACCTGCCATCGTCGTGACCAGGTCACCGACCGTGGCCATCATGGAATTTACTCCATCGTTCCACGACATATGCATGGCACCAGTCAAAATGCCATTCAAGGCAGCAGGTATCAAACTACTGATGGCCAGCCCTGTGCGTACCACACCAGTGATGCCAGGCCGTTCCTCATCGTTGAAACGGTAAACTGGCCAGTCATTTTCAAAGGCCACAGCCGAAAGTTTGGTGTCAGGGTTCATCGGGTGTGGATTGCCGACAATTTCGAGCAATGGCATGTCCTCTGCACTGTCCGTATAGAAATAACTTTTTGACAGGTCGAGGCCAAATTCTTCGGTGAGTTCTTTTGCAGCAATGGCCTTTCCCTCGCCCCAGCATGCTGGTTCAATAATCTTTCCGGTAAATTTTCCGTCCCGAACTTGCATTCTTGTACACATCACATGTTCGATACGCAGGTCACGGGCAACAGGGTCAACCTGGTATGGGGTCGCCGCCGAAACAATCGCCACTTTATGTCCTTTTGCGATGTGGGCAGCAACCAGTGCTCGTGATTCTGGAAAAATTTCATCGGCCAAATGTTTCAAATAAACCTCCTCGCCAACTTCGATAAAAACCTGCTCATCAACTCCTTTCACTCCTTGTGCACCTATGGAGGCCAGCCCGGCAAAGTTGCCATTGCCCACTGCATAGACGAGCACCCCAGCAAATTGGGCCACTATTTCTTTTGCAGACATTCGTCCACTGAACAAGCGGGTCTGAAAAAATTCTTTTGCCGAAAATCCTTTGATGAGGGTGCGGTCGAGGTCGAAAAAGGCACCAATGTGAGACCCTGATTCCCCTTCCAAAATACCTTTGGTAATATGGTCTGTTTTTGAACCGGGCACGATTTCCCGGTCATAAGGGATTTCCACAGCAGTTTCGGTTGGGATTTCCAGGGTTAATTTCTGGAGTGCATGAATGCTGTCGGAAATATTTTCAAGTTCAGAAAGGAATGCCTTGATTTTTCCCCTTTTGGTGTCATTGGCCGAAGGAATGAGCTGGCGGTTTTTGGCCAAACGTATTCCGTTCAACAAAAAAGGTTTTGAGACAGATTCGATTCGCTGGATGCGACCCTGCCATTGCAGTTCACCACCGAGGAAATGGCAGTTTTCAAGAAAGGCCTCCTCATCAAATGTCTTATTTTTCTCCCAATTCAACAATCCATGCCCGACCACGCTGTACGCTTCCACATAAGTATAAAGGACAACTGGCGAAACGAGTATTTTTTGCTTCTCCAAAATGCCAAACAGGTCCACATCAGGGTCGGTAAAAGTCGTGGCCCAGTCGGCGTAAACCAATGCAAGTTCTTCCTCTATTTCATCACAGAACTGTAGTTTATTTGAATAAAAAAATTCAAACTTGAACAGGTCGCGCAATTGCATGATGCCTGTCCAAAAAGTATGTAGGCGGTCTTCAGGCGCCAGGTCGGCTACCCTGGTCCAAGCCAATTCAATAAAGGCTCGGTGGTAAAAATGGTGGACCGCCATGTTGGCGTAATAGTTGGCAGACAAATAGTCTTCAAAACGGAGTGTGTATTTGGCATGAAGGCTATCGCCATGCTGTTTTACCATGCCTGATTTCATCAGCAGGTTAAGCGCAATTTGCACACTTTCCCCAATTGGTTTTCCCCGGTCAACGAGCGCATCAGCTTTGTGGTTTTCTATCAACTGCATCATGGCCACGACGTCACTTTCGACTGCCCGTTTAGTCAATGCGTATTTACTAAGCAACGCGGTGCAGACAAGCGAAGTGGTTGTTACTGGAGTTATTTTATTGATACGGTGGACGAGTTCGAGTGCAAAACGGGGAATGGCGCCTGTATATGCTGGTTCATTTTCATTTTCTTCAAAACCTGAAACGGTAGGTCCAGTTTCCAATTCAACTGGATTGCCAAAACGCAGGGAAATCTTTCCAAGGTCCTCGCTCATTTTACGGATATAATTCAAAAACCAGGAAAGGCTTTCTGCGTTTTTGGCTTTGCCCCGCATTTCTTTGGTCATCTCCTTCACATCGGGGATGAGGTCGTAAACAATGGAGACGGGCACATATTTCACCTCTTGGGGAGAGTCTTGTTCCGCTTCCATGATGTATTTGAGAATCCCCATTTTTGGCCAGACCAATTTGCCTGTCCGTGACCGAGTGCCTTCTATGGCCCACATAAAATCTCCTCTATCATTAACGATGCTAGCAATAAAATGGCGAAGAGTAGCTTTGTAAACAGGGTTGTCCTTGAATGACCGCCTAATAAAAATGACGCCCATTTGCCTCCCCAATTGCGCCAACCCCATGAAACTCATATTGCTCCCCGCAAAAGTATAGGGCATGGGCAGGCCGTGCCGCGCCAACACCACCGATAGCACGAACATGTCGATGTAGGTTTTGTGGGTCATCACAAAAGCAACGGGGTGCTTCCGCATCAGTTTTGCGACCTGCTTTATTTGGGAAGGGTTGACATCAATCGTCTTGTCGTAGCCACGGGAAAGGACATACTGGGCAGCTTGCATTCCTATAATATTGGCCAAAGGTTTTTGGACGGTGTACAACTCTTTCAGGTATCCAGCAGCATCCTCATTGATTTGTTCAATGCTTTCCCCTTTTTCGGCCGCAATGTGCTGCAAAATTTTTTGGAAACCAGGATCATTGAGTAGTTGGTCCATAAAAGGATTGAAGTATGTTTTGGCCAAAATAATAAGTTCAAGCAAAATAAAAAAACCATGTATAAAAAAAGGTGACATCTCTTCGAGAGGTGTCACCTTTGGGTTTGGCAGGTAAAACCTTATTTTCGTTCTACCAGTTTATCCTTTACATGTTTTCCAATAAATGCATCTTTATAAGTCCGGCCAAGTGGCAGTTCCTTGCCAGCAACATGAATCAAATCGGATTCAACACTTTCAATTTTATGTACGTTGATGATAAATGATTTACTGGTGCGGGCAAACATCTTGGAAGGCAATTGTTCGTGAATGGTTTTTAAATTCATAGCTGTAATTATCTTTTGTTTTCCTGCATATACAATGACATAATCTTTCATACCTTCTATATAATCGATATTTTGTAAAAATACTTTTTTTAATTGCCTGTCCGCTTTTAAATAAATAAATTCTTCATTGTTTTCTTTTTCTATTACTTCTTTATTAATTCTTAATTCGTGCAATTCTTTTGCTTTGTTTACCGCTTTTAAAAACCGGGACAAACGAATAGGTTTCACCAAATAATCCACCACATCCAATTCATATCCCTCCAATGCATATTGTGGATAGGCTGTTGTTAAAATAACCAATGGCTTGTCCTTTAAATTTTGTAAAAATTCCAATCCCGTAATACCTGGCATCTGAATATCCAGGAACATTAAATCCACATTATTATTCAATAAAAAATCATTTGCCTTTAATGCATTCCCAAATTGGCCCATCAAATTCAAATAGGAAACCTCTCGGACATTCATTTCCATTCCTTCCCGGGCCAACGGTTCATCATCTACGATTATGCAATTCATGTTGAAGGGTTTTTAGTTTGCGGTTTTTGGTTCGGAGTTCATGGTTCTTGGCTCATAGGCATATCTCTCAATCACTCATCACTCAAAAACTTAACCTCACACCTCAAACACCGGAACAGTTAAATCTACGGTGAATTTTTCAGTATCATTTTTTATGGACAGGTTGTATTGTTTGGGGTACAATAATTCTAATCGCCTTTTAACGTTGGCGAGTCCAATGCCGCCCTCTTCTTTTTTAATAACATCTTTTGGTTTTTGGTTTTCAACATTGAAATTTATTTTATCCGAATCAATATTGAAAATAATTTTTAATTGCAATTGATTTTCAAGGTTGGCGCCGTGCTTGATTGCATTCTCCACAAATGGAATAAATAAAAACGGGGCCACCAATGTACCATTTATGTTGCCATTTACTTCAAAAAAAATAGCGGATTTATTTTTACGCAATTTATCCAAAGCCAAATAATTTTCCAAATATGTTATCTCGTTTTTCAATGGTACTCTTTCTTTGGAACAATCATATATCTGATACCTCAACAAATCTGACAGTTGCAATATAGCCTCGGATGAATCTTTGAGGTTTTTCCTGGACAATACATGAATATTGTTTAATGCGTTGAATAAAAAATGCGGATTGATCTGGTTTTTTAGAAAAGTAATTTCTGTTTGCAGGTTCTCATATTGAAGTTCTTGGAGGCGCTGACGGTTTTTTATAAATACTTTAAATATTTTAAGCCCAACTGCCATAGCTAATATACTGGCATTCGTAACAAAAGTGCTGATGAAATATGAGGTGACTTCTGAGGTTTCAAAAGGAGGCTCATAATAAAGATAAAGCATGAGTAACACATTCAATATTATTAGGCCAATTGATATTGCCCCATAGCGCCACACTTTATTTTTTAACAATAACCAGGGAAGTAAAACATAAAGGTTGAAATAAACCAAGAACACGTCACCCGATATTTCCAATATCAACAATTTTGGGTGATCCAATGGTGGGGTGATCCCGACCAGGGAAAGCCATTCATCCAGATAGATAAACACCCAAAACACCAGGTGAAAGAGCAAACGGTATCGTCCGTCGAGCAACCATTGAAAGGGTTTGGTAAAATCTTTTTTCATAGAATTCTGATCTTGAAAAGGCATATCGAGTGTTAGCACCTAACGTAATATTAATACCCCTATGTTATGTTTACTCTATTTTTGATTTAAGATAACATGATTTTTGATTCTTGATTTCGGGGGCAAAAAATCTAATATCAAAAACCAAAAATCATGTAATCTTAAATCAAAAAAATGTTTTAGGTGTCGGACGCCCTTTTAGGCGTCGGACACCAGGGCTTCAGGTGGTTGTATTGGCCAACACCATTTTGTAATGCGCCCTATCCCTCCAATCACAAATTTACCAGCCTCCAGTCTTATTCTTCAATACAGAAGTATAATGTATCCTGCAAGAAGTATAATAGTTCTGCCGGAAAGTAGAAAGAGATATATTTCGAGCTTGCGAACAATATATATTTGTTACACATTTAAACAAAAGCGCTATAGACATAAGTAATAATTTAAAACCGCTCTTGTCACTTATTGACTTCACCTAAGCTCGCCCAAAAAGAAGAAAGTACTATTAATTCAAGTCCATAAACACCCCCCAAACCCTATTAAGATTAGCGAACCTTTTTTTCTAAATTAAAACCGTTTTCCATGAGAACATCTTTTATGGCTGTACTGGTCATGTTACTGACACCCGCTTACTCACTATTTTCACAATCCAATCCCTGGAAATTTATCCCAGAATCGTCAATTTCGCAAAAAGATCAAGCGAACCGACAGATCGTACCGCAGAAATACAAAACACTTCACTTGGAAGTGGCACAACTGAAAAGCTTGCTTGACAAGGCTCCGCTTTGGCAAACAGAAGAAGCTGAAAATGAATCAATTACACTGACGCTCCCCATGCCTGACGGCACTTTTGAAAAATTCAACATTGTTTATGCGCCAGTCATGCACCCTGACCTTGCTGCCAAATACCCTGAAATCAGATCGTATGCTGGCACTGGAATCGACGACCCTACAGCCTATCTGAGGTTCGACCTGGCCCCACAGGGATTCCATGCTTTTGTACGTTCAGGGTTGCATAGTGATGCATTCATTGACCCTTACAGCTCCGGAAATATTGAACACTATATTTCCTATTATAAAAAGGATTTTTTCAAAGACACCAATTGGGAGTGCACCATTGATGCGGTAAACAATCGGAAAGAAAAATCACCTTATATCTATGATCCCAACAAAATGGCTGGCGACTGCCAGTTGAGGATCTACCGCCTCGCATTGGCTTGTACGGGCGAGTATGCCACATTTCATGGTGGAACTATTGTCAGTGCCCTTGCTGCCATGAACACCACCATGACCCGTGTTAATGGCGTGACGGAAACTGACCTGGCCGTCCACATGAACCTTGTGGCAAATAATGACCAGCTTGTTTATCTAAATGCAAGTACCGACCCTTATACCAACAACAATGGCGGCACCATGCTGGGCGAAAACCAAACAACTTGCGACAATGTGATCGGCTCTTCCAATTACGACATTGGACACGTGTTTTCCACTGGCGGTGGCGGGGTTGCTTATCTGGGCTGCATTTGCAACAATTCCATTAAAGCTGGAGGGGTGACAGGGCAATCAAGTCCAGTTGGCGACCCATTTGACATTGATTTTGTTGCGCATGAAATGGGTCATCAATATGGCGCCAACCATACCCAAAACAACAACTGTAATAGGAACAACGCTACTGCAATGGAACCAGGATCTGCCTCTACTATTATGGGTTATGCCGGTATCTGTACCCCCAATGTGCAGAACAACAGTGACGCTTATTACCATGCCATCAGTGTGCAGGAAATTGGCAATTATGTTGCCGGAGGAGGCAATTCCTGCGCTTCCGTCTCTGCTACTGGAAATCCACCTACGGCAAATGCTGGTGCAAATTATACCATTCCCCGCTCAACCAGTTATGTGCTAAGTGGAACTGGCAGCGACCCCGATCCGGGCGACAACCTGACTTATTGTTGGGAGCAAATGGACAATCAGGTAGCGACCATGCCCCCCGCATCAACCAATACAAATGGGCCTGCTTTCCGCTCCATTTCGCCGACCAGTTCACCAGATCGCTATTTTCCAAATTTGGATGCAATCATCAACAACCAAAGCCCAACATGGGAGGTCTTGCCATCTGTTGCCAGAACGATGAATTTCAGACTTACCGTTAGAGACAATCATCCAAATGGAGGTTGTACCGAGGAAGATGATATGGTGGTTACGGTAACTGGCAATGCTGGTCCATTCTTAGTGACTGCCCCAAATACAGGGGTCAATTGGGCTGCCCTTTCTACTCAAACAATTACTTGGGATGCAGCAAACACGACCGCTTCCCCTGTAAATGCTGCCAATGTTGACATTTTTCTATCTACCGACGGCGGTTTAACCTATCCAATCACCCTTGTTTCCAATACGCCAAACGATGGCTCCCAAAGTTTAACTATTCCAAATAACCCCTCCTCGCAGGCACGGGTCATGGTGAGGGGAGCCGGTAATATTTTCTTTGACATTTCAAATACCAATTTTACCATCAGCGCACCCGCCAATGGGTTTACCGTTGATGTCAGCCCAAATTCACAGAGCGTTTGTGCTCCAGCAAATGCCATATACACAGTGGCCGTGGGAGCGACGGGAAGTTTTAGTGGAAATGTAACCCTGTCGGTTACAGGTGTCCCCACCGGGGCCAGTGCTTCTTTTTCAGTAAATCCAGTCACTGCTCCTGGCTCCAGCCAAATGACCATTAGTGGAACGGGGTCAGTCACTCCGGGCACTTATAGCCTCACCGTAACGGGAACAAACGGCAGCGACACACAATCGGAAACGGTCTCTTTGACCGTGGTTGGGGGAGCGCCCGGAGCCGTTACTTTGTCTGCTCCCTCAAATGGGGCGACAGGTGTTTCTGCCACGCCTACCCTATCCTGGTCGGCATCAGCGGGTGCAAATACTTATGATGTACAGGTGGCTACGGATGCAGGTTTCTCCAATTTAGTGGTGAATGAAACTGGCGTATCAGGTACAAGCCACATCGTTGCCAATTCATTGAACACCAATACTTTATACAATTGGAGGGTAAGAGGCGTAAATGGCTGTGGTAATGGGGCTTATGCCTCTGCGTTTTCATTTACCACTGCAAACATTACTTGTAATACCTATGCAAGTCCGAATGTTCCAGTAACCATTCCAGCTTCCAGCGCTACAACAGTCACCTCAACCCTGACCATAAGCGATGCTGGAACAATCGACGATGTTAATCTTTTAAATCTCGACATTTCGCATACTTGGATCAATGATTTAATCATAAAATTGAAAAGCCCCGCTGGAACGGAAATCACTATAATCAACCAGATTTGCAACAGCGAGGATGATATTTTGACAAATTTTGATGATGAAAGTGCAAATTCCTATTCCTCCCTTCCATGTCCGCCGACCAATAATGGGACCTACCAGCCGTTCCAAGCACTTTCAGCCTTTGACGGGGAAGACCTCAATGGTACTTGGACGCTGACCATACAAGATGTTTTCAATCAAGACGGGGGGACTTTGAATGCCTGGAGTTTGGATATTTGTTATTCTGCAAATTCTAACCCATTGACTGTCAGCACTTCCAGCACAAACATCTCCTGCAACGGAGCAGCAGATGGGACGGCCACGGCAAACGCATCAGGTGGAACGGGCAGCTATTCCTATACGTGGGGCAATGGTGGTTCCACGCAGACCATTTCCAACCTCGACTCCGCCACGTATTCTGTGACAGTTACTTCTGGAAATGAATCAGTTATCGCAACTGTTACTATTACTGAACCAACAGCTATTGTTGCCTCGGCAACAAGTACGAATACCTCCTGCGGAAACAACAATGGATCGGCGACCGCCAACGCTTCTGGTGGGACCGCCCCTTACAGCTATGCCTGGAGCAACAATGGAAGTACACAGACCATCAGCAATCTTAGCGCTGGTACATATTCCGCTACTATCACAGATGCCAATGGCTGCGATGACATTGCCAGCGTCACCATTCAAAGTTCGACAGGTATCAGTGTCACGGCCTCCGGCACGGATGTATCGTGCCATGGTGGAAATGATGGAACAGCCACGGCCAACCCATCTGGAGGAGCTGCACCGTACAGTTATTCATGGAACAATGGAGCGACTACACAGAATATCACTGGCCTTACTGCTGGAATTTACAGCGTAACCGTCACGGATAATAATAGCTGTACGTCTCAAGCCAGTGTTACTATTACCCAGCCAAGTGCACTATCAGTTGTGGTGACGGGTACCAATCCGAGTAACGGCAACAACGATGGAACAGCAACTGCTACTCCTGCTGGAGGCACGGCTTCTTATAGTTACAACTGGTCAAATGGCGGAACTACCCAAACCATTACTGGCCTCGCAGCTGGCACTTTCGATGTGACTGTGACTGATGCCAATAATTGCACAACAACAGGTAGCATCATTCTGACAACTGGTGGCAACGTTACTTGTGGCACTTTCGTGAGCAATGATGTACCCGTCACCATTCCTTCTTCTGGAACGCCGACTGTCACCTCTACTTTGACCATTAATGCCAATGGCGCTATTGACGATGTGAATGTGCTGAACCTCGACATTTCGCATACCTGGATCAATGATTTGATAATAAAATTGAAAAGCCCTGACGGAACGGAAATCACTTTAATCAGCCAGATTTGCAACAGCGAGGATGATATTTTGACAAACTTTGACGATGAAAGTACAAATGCCTATTCCTCGCTTCCATGTCCACCGACAAACAATGGGACTTACCAGCCTTTCCAGAATCTTTCCGCATTTGATGGAGAAGACCTGAACGGCACGTGGACGCTGACCATCCAAGATGTTTTCAATCAGGATGGCGGAACTTTGAATGCCTGGAGCTTGGAAGTATGTTACGAGGAAGGCACTGCTCCGCTTGCTGTAAATGTTACCGGAGTTGATCCTACCAGCGGTACCAATGGTTCGGCCACCGCCACACCATCAGGCGGAACCACACCTTATAGTTACGCCTGGAGCAATGGCGGCACTACGCAAACCATTACTGGTCTGGGCGCTGGCACTTATACTGTCACCGTTGCAGATGCCAATAGTGCAACCGCAACTGGCAGTGTGACCCTGACCAGTAGCGGGGGGTGTACCTATTCAACCATTGATGATGAAGATTTTGAATCTGGTTGGGGTATTTGGAACGACGGTGGTTCTGATTGCCGCAGAAGCAGCAACGATGCACCGTATGCGAACAGCGGTACTTATTGTGCGCGCCTGCGTGACAATACTTCTACCTCTGTCATGACAACTGACGACCTGAACCTGACTGCTTATGATGAATTATCTGTTGATTTCTCCTATTACGTCAGGAGTTTTGACAATAGCAACGAGGACTTCTGGCTACAAATTTCCACTAACAGTGGCAGCACTTATTCCACCGTGGAAGAATGGAATCTTAATGATGAATTTGTCAACAACGAACGGAAATTTGATGTGGTGACAATCGCTGGGCCATTTACGTCCAATACCCGCTTGCGTTTCCGCGCTGATGCATCGGGGAACAGTGATTGGGCATATATTGATGATGTCCTGATCGAAGGCTGTACCGCTTCTTCCGTTTTGCCTCCTATCGTCAATGCTAAAAATTCACAGGAAAATGACAATATTGGAATGGAACCGGAGGATGATATTGCAGATGCTGAACTCGTGCTGTATCCAAATCCTGCCAGTGATTTTCTCAAGCTTGCCTACCAACAACAAACACCAGGAAACCTGACCATTCTGGTTTATGACATGCAGGGTAAAAAATTGATAACCAAGCAGTTGGATAGCTCGGATTCGAATCGGAAAACAATACGATTGGATGTCAGTCAACTTCAGGCAGGTTATTATTTGTTGCAGCTGATAGATGGGAAAGAAAGAAAAGTAAGCAAGTTCATTAAATTTAAATAACACGCTTTTTCAAATTCGACTCAAGTGAATCTGTACCTGTTATATTAACGGGTACAGATACTTGGGAAGATGAAAACATGAGTCATCCCATAAGTAAGGTGTACACGTTTTTCGGTCAAAAATGACCAAAAAACGGGCGAATACCAGCATTTTCAGGGGTAAACGAGCATTTTGAGAAAAGAGATTTTAAATATTACAACTTCAAAACTCTTTG
>JAJCYI010000214.1 GCA_029263015.1 Saprospiraceae bacterium
GGTATTTTTCGTGCCGTAGGTAGGTAACATTTTCCACGTTGCGTACCTACGGCACGGTGAAAACCCCTGCAAATGCTTGGCTACCCATGTTCCGTCCCTAACGGGACAATAAGATTGCTATCCAGAACTCACGTTATTTTAAAATTTGTCTTCTCCCACAACGCCCTCAAAAAGTCCCCAGATCTGCTCATCAGGCGGATCGGCAATTATTTTCACAGGTTCTTTTTTTACAGGATGGATGAATGACAGCTCCCGGCTGTGCAAATGAATCGAACCATCTTGATTGAGTTTTGGATAACCATATTTTACATCGCCCTTTATTGGGCAACCAATTTTGCCTAATTGTGCCCTGATCTGATGTGGCCTTCCTGAATGAAGGTTCACTTTGAGTAAATAATTAGTACCGATTTCACCAATTAACTCATAATCAAGCGTAGCCAATTTTGCGTTTTTGGCTCGGCTGCTCATAGTGTCGAAGGCTTTGACCACATTTTTATCCTTATCTTTTAAGATGTAATGTTTCAAACTTCCTTCAATGGGGTTGGGTCTTACGGATGAGATCGCCCAATACGTTTTCTCAATTTTCCGCTCCGCAAATAACCTGTTCATTCTTTCCAGGGCCTTACTGGTTCTTGCAAAAACAGTAACCCCACTCGCAGGCCTGTCCAATCTATGGACGATGCCCAGAAACACATCACCTTGTTTATTATATCGGTCTTTAATGTAAATTTTCACCCAATCCGCCATAGTCCTGTCACCAGTCCGATCGGCCTGAACAAGAATGCCTGATGGCTTGTTTACGGCAATTAGATGATTATCTTCGTGAAGTATTTCTAGCATATCTATAAAAATGACAAGTCAAAAGGGTTGGACAATGGTTGGCTGACCCCTAATAAAACGAGCGCAAAAGTATGAAATTAAGCCTTGGATTTTCGCCGTGCCCAAACGACACATTTATTTTTGATGCCATGGTTCATGGGAAGGTAGATACGGAGGGCTTGGAGTTTGATGTGGTCATGGAAGATGTCGAACAACTGAACCAGAAAGCATTTGCTGGAGAGCTTGATATTACAAAATTGAGTTATCACGCCTTTACCTACCTTATTGACAAATACGTGCTCTTGACAGCAGGTAGTGCATTGGGGAATAACTGCGGCCCATTGTTGATTGCCAAAAAACAATTGTCAAAAAGCGAAGTGGAGAATGGGCGGATTGCCATTCCAGGTAAGCTCACGACGGCAAATTTTCTTTTTGGACTGGCATACCCCAACGCAGCCAACAAGATTGCAATGCTATTTTCTGATATTGAGTCGGCAGTTTTGGCGGGCAAGGTTGATGCAGGATTGATAATTCATGAAAACAGGTTTACCTATCAACAAAAAGGATTGAAAAAAATAATTGATTTAGGAGAGTATTGGGAAAATGCCACTCAGCTTCCGATTCCATTGGGAGGAATCGTAGTTAAAAGAGGTTTGCCAAAAGAGATTCAGCTGAAAATCAATCGGATTATGGAGCGAAGCGTGCGTTTTGCACTTGATAACCCGAGGGCCTCAGAACCCTTTGTGATAAAATACTCACAAGAAATGGATACTGCAATAATGTATGAACATATTAATTTATATGTAAATGATTTTACTGTAAACCTTGGAAAGTCAGGTAGATCAGCTATTTATAGGCTTTTTGAGGAGGCTAAGTCAGCAAAATTTATTTCCAGTTACACAAAAGAAATTTTAATAAATTAAATATAATTTTAATTTCTGGCACAGACATTGCATATATTTGTCATGTGTAAGTTTTGGTTAAAGAATTGTAAGATTCGTTTTTTTCGCCCGAGTATCCCTCGGGCTTTTTTTTTGTACCTACCTGTCATTTTCCATGTCTATGCAAAATTATTCTCTCATAGATATGGCAAAATAAACCGAGCTGCTATCTTTGCCCGGCTTTAGCAATATTTATTCTGTCGTGATTTAAGCCTTGTCCAAATAGGTATTGATTTTTTCTGCAATCAGGGCAAAACTTAAATCCAACCTAACCCAAGTTCAAAATGATTATAGCAGTACCAAAAGAGATTAAATCCAGCGAAAACAGGGTAGCACTTACCCCAGCTGGCGCACTTGAATTGACCAAAAGGGGACATAAAGTATTCGTCCAAAAAACTGCCGGTGAAAACAGTGGCTTTACTGATTCGGAATACCAATCTGCCGGTGCCAAAATCTTGCCTTCCATTGAAGCCTGTTATAAAAAAGGTGAGATGATAATGAAGGTAAAAGAACCCATCAAGCCCGAATATAAACTGATCAGGGAAAATCAATTGGTATTCACCTATTTTCATTTTGCCTCCTATGGCCCACTGACGAAAGCGATGATAAGGAGCAAGTCCGTTTGTTTGGCGTATGAAACAGTTGAAATGCCAGACCGGACGCTGCCACTTCTAGTACCCATGTCTGAAGTAGCTGGTAGAATGGCCGTCCAAGAAGGCGCGAAATACTTGGAGAAACCGATGGGGGGACGAGGAATATTATTGGGAGGTGTGCCAGGTGTTCGTCCTGCCAAAGTGCTTGTTTTGGGTGGAGGGATTGTTGGTATGCAAGCTGCTAAGATGGCTGCTGGCCTCGGTGCGCAGGTAACCATTTTGGATATAGACCTGAACCGTTTACGTTACCTTGCTGATGTGATGCCCGCAAATGTAATTACGATGTATTCCAACGAACTGAATATCAGGAATTTGATTACGAAAAGCGACCTGGTTGTTGGAGCAGTTTTGATTGCCGGCGCAAAAGCGCCCATGCTTATTACAAGGGATATGCTAAAAACAATGAACCCTGGGACTGTACTTGTTGATGTTGCTGTTGACCAAGGAGGTTGTTTTGAAACCACTAAACCTACCACTCACAATAAACCTATTTATACAATTGATGACGTAGTCCACTACTCAGTTGCCAATATGCCAGGCGCAGTACCTTATACTTCTACCCTTGCATTGACCAATGCCACATTGCCTTATGCCATTAAATTGGCAGACAAGGGCTGGAAGCAGGCCTGCCGTGAAAGTGAGCCTCTAAAACTTGGCCTGAATGTCATCAACGGAAAAGTCGTTTACAAAGCTGTCGCCGAAGCATTCAAGCTGAAATACACAGAAGTTGGAGAATTTTTATAGAAAAGAGGAGTCAGGTTTGAGGAGTCAGGAATTTTGAGATATAGGGTCAATCGAAACATTGATTATTTATGCCCATTTTTTTCCTGAGCCCTGACCCCTTATTTCTGACCCCTAATTAACCCAACTATGAACTACGCACAACACATATCCCATTCTATAAATCTTCCATTTCAAAAGGTTGAAAACACTATAGCGCTGTTAAACGATGGCGCTACCATACCTTTTATTTCTCGGTACAGGAAAGAAGCAACTGGTTCTTTGGACGAGGTGCAAATAAGTGATATTTCAACAGAATTAAAAAAAATCCAAGAGCTGGAGAAAAGAAAAGAAACCATCCTTAAAACAATCGGAGAGCAGGGTTTACTGACCGATGAATTGCGGAAGAGGATTGCAGGTTGTTGGGATGCAGTGAAATTGGAAGATATTTATTTGCCCTTCAAGCCAAAACGTACCACACGGGCCTCGAAAGCAAGGGGACGGGGACTTGAGCCGTTGGCTCTTTTTATTTTTGAGCAAAACAATAATGATGTTGAATTAAAAGCCAAAGGATTCATAAACGAGGAGGTGGCAAGTGTTGAGGATGCACTGCAAGGCGCTCGGGACATTATTGCCGAAATGATAAATGAAGATGAGCAGGCTCGGCAAAAAGTACGGTATGCATTTAAAAAAGGTGCTGAAATTTCAGCAAAGGTGGCTCGTGGAAAGCAAGAAGAAGGGGTCAAATACAAAGACTATTTCCAATTTTCCGAGCCACTAAAAAAATGCCCTTCCCATCGTTTGATGGCCATGTTCAGAGGGGAGGATGAAGGATTTCTCAGAATTTCAGTTGCCCCTGATGAAGAGGAAGTTACGTATCATCTTGAAAATTTTTACTTGAAGGGTAGGGGAGCGGCAACCCATCAAGTTAAAGAAGCACTGCACGATGGGTATGAACGGTTGTTGCAGCCTAGTATCGAAACAGAATTTCGGAAGGCTGCCAAAGAAAAAGCAGATGAAGAAGCGATCAATGTTTTTGGTGAAAATTTGCGACAATTATTATTGGCAGCGCCGTTGGGTCAAAAACGGATTTTGGGAATCGATCCTGGTTTCCGTTCAGGATGTAAAGTTGTGGCTTTAAATGAAAATGGCGATCTATTGCATAACACAACCATTTATCCCCATCCTCCCCAATCCAAATCATACGAAGCCGAAATCAAAATCCAAGACCTGGTAGCAAAATATAAAATCGATGCAATTGCAATTGGGAATGGCACCGCAGGACGAGAAACCATTGACCTCTGCCGCAAAATTAAATTTGAACCACAGGTAGAGGTTTTTCAAGTGAATGAAGCGGGTGCTTCTATTTATTCAGCCTCCCAAACGGCAAGGGAAGAGTTTCCAGATTATGACTTGACGGTTCGGGGATCGGTATCCATTGGTCGCCGATTAATGGACCCACTTGCAGAATTGGTGAAAATTGATGCAAAAAGCATTGGTGTGGGACAATACCAGCACGATGTGAACCAGACCAAATTAAAAGAGAACCTCGACCGAACGGTAGAAAGTTGTGTCAATGCAGTCGGCATCAATTTGAATACGGCAAGCAAACATTTACTGAACTATGTCTCAGGACTGGGGCCAACTTTAGCAAAAAACATTGTCGAATACCGAAGTGAAATTGGAGAGTACAAATCAAGAAACCAATTAAAAAAAGTCCCTCGGATGGGCGAAAAGGCTTTTGAACAATGTGCCGGATTCCTCCGGATTCGTTCAGCTAAACATCCACTTGACAATACAGCCGTTCACCCAGAAAGTTATTATATCGTTGAAAAAATGGCGGGCGACCTTGGCGTTGCCATGAGCGAATTGATTGATGAGCGAAATTTGCGAGAGCAAGTTGACTTGAGAAAATATGTGGATGATAAAATTGGCTTACCAACTTTAAATGACATAATGGCTGAGTTGGCGAAACCAGGCCTTGACCCACGAGGAGAAGCCAAAGCTTTTGAGTATGGGAATGTCAGGTCGATGGAAGATATAAGCATCGGAATGATCCTGCCTGGCATTGTTACGAATATCACCAATTTTGGTGCTTTCGTGGACATTGGCGTAAAGCAGGACGGGCTTGTCCATATTTCTCAATTGGCCAATAAATTTGTAAAAAATCCTACGGACGTGGTTGCATTGAACCAGCAAGTCCAGGTGAAAGTCGTGGATGTTGACCATGATCGGAAGCGGGTTCAGCTTTCAATGAAAGAGGTTTGAGTGATGAGTGATGAGTGGGTCGTAATTTCTAATTTCTTAATTTCTCAATTTCAATATTTTTTATGCAAGAACTACCCACAAGACTTGAACAATTACTCGGCTACTTGGAAGAAAGTCCGAATGATACCTTCATTCTATTTGCGTTGGCCAAGGAGTACGAAATGAGTGGCAAACTTGAATTGGCATTGAAGCATTTCATGTCATTGCTTAATGTTGACCCTGACTATGTTGGTTGTTACTATCATCTGGGCAAATTGTACGAACTGTTGGACCAGCCAAATAAAGCTTTTGCTGCGTATAAAGAAGGGATGGAAGTTGCCAAACGCAAGAACGACAACCATGCATTGAGTGAATTGGCCGGGGCTAAACTGAATTTAGGAGATGATGAAGATTTTGAATGACGGAATTTATTCTCAACCCATTTCTTGGTAAAAAGATTTTGAAATATATTTGCAAAACGTTTGAACCACAAAAGGTACAAAAGGTACAAAAGAGATCATAAGTAGCACATCTTTTTACCTCATGTACTTTTTGTGGTTCAACTTAGAAAGCCTTATTTCACTAGTACAAATAAAAATTTCCAATGAATACTGTTACTACACCAATGCCTAAGCTGTATGAAAAAGCAGCTGATTTTATGCCCATCAATGGCACTGATTACCTTGAACTTTATGTGAGCAACTCCAAACAAGCTGCGCATTATTACAAATCGGCTTTTGGCTTTAGGTCGTTGGCTTATGCTGGACTCGAAACTGGAAGAAAAGATACTGAATCTTATGTTGTTGCACAGGATAAAATCCGACTGATCTTAACTTCTCCTTTGCGCAGTGGCACTGAAGTTGGCCGCCACATCGACCAGCATGGTGATGGCGTAAAAGTTACTGCGCTTTGGGTAGATGATGCCACGTATGCATACAACGAGGCTGTGAAACGCGGCGGAAAATCATATATGGAACCAAAGGTAGAAGAGGATGCTGATGGAAGGGTCGTCCGTTCGGGCATTTATACCTACGGTGAAACGGTCCATATTTTTGTGGAGCGTAAAGATTATGCTGGCATTTTTCTCCCTGGTTTTAGAAAATGGGAAACGCCCCATTTTAACCCTGAGCCGATTGGGTTGAAATTTGTTGACCATATGGTTGGAAATGTTCAGCTTGGAAGGATGAACCACTGGGTTGATTTTTATGAAGAAGTAATGGGATTTACCCAAATCCTTTCTTTTGACGATAAGGACATTTCAACTGAATTTACCGCCCTGATGAGTAAAGTAATGAGCAATGGCAATGGGCGAATCAAATTTCCCATTAATGAGCCAGCCGCTGGATTAAAAAAATCGCAGGTGGATGAGTACCTCGATTTTTATGAAGGAGAAGGTGTTCAGCACATAGCGGTTGCCACAGATAATGTTATTGACACAGTCATTGCACTGAGGAGCAGGGGGGTTGAATTTTTGCAAGTACCGACCACTTATTACGACGTACTGGAAGAGCGGGTGGGCAAAATTGACGAGGATATTGATTCGCTCCGTAGCTTGGGAATTCTGGTTGACCGCGATGATGAAGGTTATTTGTTACAAATATTTACCAAGCCCGTCCAAGCCCGCCCAACTATGTTTTTCGAAATAATTCAACGGAAAGGTGCTACCTCATTTGGCAAAGGGAATTTTAAGGCTTTATTCGAGGCGATTGAGAGGGAGCAGGAATTGAGGGGGACGTTATAATGTTTTATTGATTGAAAATCAGGTAATTAGAGTTGTCAACTTTTAAAAAGTTGACAACTCTGTGCTCACACCCCTTAGACAATCAAGGAGAAATTTCAATTCGATATCCACCTTGGTTATTGGACATCGAATATTTTTAGAGACCTGGAATCAAATAATTTTTCAAAATGAATAAACTAACCGTCCTTCTTTCTTTTGCAATCTTGTTATTAATCAGTTGCGGTGGAGGCGAGTGTCCGATGACGCAGGCTTTGACTGAAACAACGGCAGAATTGAAAAAGGCAAACGATGAAATTGCCGAGTTGAAGGCTGGGCATAGCAATCTTTTGGTTCACACAGTTTATTTCAAGGTAAATGACGGGATTTCAGAAGAAGATAAAAATAGCTTCAAAAGTAAATTGAAGGCTCTTTCTGCTATTGATGAAGTAAAAGAATTAACAGTTGGGGAGCCAGCTGCCACTGGCGACCCCCGGCTTGTATCAAATTATACTTTTGTTTTACAAATGGGGTTTTCGTCTGAAGAAGACCTTGCTGGCTATCAGGAAAACCCGGTCCATTTGAAAACAAAGGAAGAAGTCAAACCTTTATTGTCAGCACCTCCGGTTGTATATGATTATTGGCTCAGATAAAGTGTTGAAAAGTAAGTTAATTTCAGGGTCAACTGCCTACTGCTCACTGCTCAACTGGCAGCAGGTCGGTATGTTTTTTTATCAATAACAATCTTGGCGATGATTTCTGTCAATATTTCTGACGTGCCGCCACCGATTGGCCCGAGCCTGCTATCTCGGAATATTCTTGCCAACGGGTATTTCTCCATATAACCATAGCCTCCTAACATTTGCAAGCATTTGTATGCAACTTCGTCTGCAACCTTTGTCGAAAGAAGTTTAGCCATACTCGCTTCCTTTACCACATATCGCCCTTTATTTAGTCTGTCGATCGTCACGTAGTTAAAAGTTTTATGAACTTCGATTTCGCTGGCCATCTCCGCTACTTTGTGGCGCAGCACTTGGAATTGGTCAAGGGTTTTGCCAAATGCAGTCCTTTCAGTCATGTATTGCATGGTGTATTCGAGGGCAAATTCAGACCTGGCGTGGGCGTTAATGGCCATAATTAAACGTTCCAGCGCAAGGTGCTGCATGAGGTAGCTGAACCCTTTTCCTTCTCCGCCCATTAGGTTGGCAGCTGGGACTTTCACATTGTCGAAGGCGATTTCGGCAGTATCAGAGGCACGCCATCCCAACTTGTCCAGTTTTGAAGAACTAATGCCAGGCGTATCCCTATCCATGATGAAAATGCTGATTCCTTTGCTGCCCATCCCAGGGTCAGTCTTTGCAGAAACAACGAGGTAATCACTGTATAAACCGTTGGTGATAAAGGTTTTAGAACCATTTACCAGGTAGCTGTCACCATCTTTTATTGCGGTAGTCCTCATGCCAGCTACATCTGATCCCCCAAAAGGTTCCGTGATGCAAAGACATCCAATTTTATCTCCATGAATACTCGGCGTGAGGTATTTTTCCTTGATTTCGTGGCTTCCTTCTTTGTTGACATGGGTCATGGCCAAGTAGGTATGTGCCCACATTGCGGCAGCAAATCCACCTGAATTGATTCGCTGAAGTTCTTCCAAAAAGATGACGGTGTAAAATAAATCCAACCCTAACCCACCATATTCCTCAGGATAATTGATCCCGAAATACCCCATGTCTCCAAATTTTTTCCAGATGAAGCGTTCAATTGTTCCATCCTCTTCCCATTTGTCAATGAATGGCACAACTTCCTGTTTCAAAAAATCCCTAAACCCTTGTCTGAACAATTCATGCTCCTCTGAAAAATATGCTGATGTCATATTGTATTTAAGTTTTCAAAACAAGCAGGAATTCTTTTCAGATGACCAACTTGATTTGACCCACGTTTTTATTATTAGGGAGTAGGAAATGAATAAGATACCCGCTAAATCGCAGTAATTTTTGAATAGGAAGAATTTTAAAACCCGCACATAGCCAAGCTACGTAAGGATTCTTTAAGTTTTTCATATTTAAAAAGAACAAGCTTGAGTGGGGTGGTTTTTTGTTTCCTACTCTCTTAACTCAGAATTCCTGTCAATGTTCCGGCAAAAATATGGTTTTGGGCACACATTGGTTAGACATTCATTTGACATGTTGATAACATTGTTCTGAATTTAATTTGTGGGTAATCCATCAGTTTTATTGCACTGAAATTGGAACAATCTGGAACAATATTTAACTTTGCGCCGCTTTATAAAAAAGCAAAATGATAAAACAACGACATCAAAATTATTTTCCCCTGTAGCTCAGTTGGCTAGAGCGCCGGATTGTGGTTCCGGAGGTCAGCGGTTCAAGCCCGCTCGGGGGAACAAAAGCATTATCCAAGTTATTCGGATAATGCTTTTTTATTTGTAGAAAATCAAAATAAGGAGCAGTGCATAAATAATTCACCCAAGAATGGTAATTTATTTTTGAACTGGTCCTAAGCCAATTATGGAAAGAGGAATTATTCCAAGGAAAATCAAGGGCTTCAGGGATATAGATGCTGACCTGAATGAACTCAGACAAAAAATCATTAGTGCAGCTTCAAAAGTTTACAGGTCATATGGTTTTGAACATTGGGACACCCCAATGCTTGAATATGCTGATGCGATAGGCAAATATATGCCAGATGAAGAGGCGGTTGACCAGGGTGTTTACAACTTTCGAAATCCAGAAGAAGAACCAATTCTTGGCGTGGATGGAAATGAAATTAGAGACGCAGAAGCAAAAGCCATAATGGAACACCAGGCAGTCGCCATGAGATACGACCTGACGGCACCATTGGCTAGGGTATATGCCGAGCGACTTTGGATGGATGTCAAAAAGAAACAGGTCATGGAAACGAACCCACCTCTTTTCCGCCGTTTTCAATATGGTCCTGTTTACCGGTACGAACTCAAATTAGTGCCTGGCCGTTACCGGGAATTTTGGCAGTTGGATTTTGACTCCGTTGGGACAAAAGATGTGGCGGCTGATGCAGAAGCTTGCATTGTTTTATCAGATGCCCTTTCAGCCATTGGTATGGAAAAGGACACATTCATCGTAAAAGTGAACAACCGCAAAGTCCTAAAAGGGTTTCTTGCTTCAATTGGCATTGACGACGATGAACAGGAAGGTGCAGTACTGAGGGTGATTGACAAACTTGACAAGATTGGCTGGGAAGACATTGAAAAAGAATTGGGGAAGGGGAGAACAGACTCGTCAGGTGCAGAGATTTCTGGTTTAAGTCTGTCAAACACCTTGATTGAACAAATATTAAATTTCTTAAAAATAGCCACTGGTGTCGATTCTCGCAAAGAAGTGATTGCACGTTTGCAGAAATTAACCAAAGGAAATGAACTGGCCGAGGAAGGATTAGAGGAATTAATTAAAATGGATTCAATCTGGGACAACCTTGGGTTTGATGAACAACGCATCATTTTTGACCCTACCTTGATGCGCGGCATGGCCTACTACACCGGCCCTGTCTTTGAAGTTGAATCATTATTGACCTATAAGGATAGGAAGGGTAAAACCAGAAAGATCGGTTCAATTTGTGGTGGTGGCCGATACGATGGGTTGGTTGAAAATTTATTAGGTTTGAAAGTGCCAGCCACTGGTGCTTCTATTGGAGTTGACCGTCTCGCTGCTATTTTACAAATGGCGAATCCAGATGAAGTAAAGGCACAAGGCCCTGTCCTCATTGCCTATTTTGATGACTCATTACTGAATGAATACCACAAAATTGCGAGGAAGTTGAGGCAGGCAGGAATCGATACAGAAGTTTATTGTGGTTATTTCAAAGGCTTCCGTAAAATGAAAAAGCAAATGGCCTATGCTGATAAAAAGAATGCTCCCGCCGTTATTTTATTAGGAGGTGATGAGGCCGCTAAAGGTGTCGCTACAGTAAAAAACCTAAAGCTCGGAAAAGAGCTTTCAACTTCAATCAGCGATAAAAAGGAATGGATTTCGAAAGTGCAAAAAGAAGTGCCGTTGGGGGAATTGGTTGAATACATGAAAGAACATTTTTGATTCGGCACTTAGTCAAAAATATTTCACAGTCCCAAACTGTGCGGGCATACCATAATTCTGACCCCAAATGATTCCAGCATGGTCTACCAAATAATAAATATTGGTGGTTGTGAAATACAGTGTCCAAGCATAAGAAGGATTTTGAGAGGGCATTTTCATTCCTACCGGCATCGACTGGTTATTGTACGGATTGACCATATATATATGTCCGTTTTGTGTCAAATAGTAGGTCATGGTGTCCATTGTGAACATGCACTGTGCCACGTAATGATAAGGATTGGGCTGGACACTTTGGGTTGGAACCTGCTGCTTGTATGAATTGATTTGATGTTGGTTGGGTCGCTGACTTTCAAATTCGGTAACGGAAGGTGTTCGTTCGACTTTTTGTTGCTCAATTTCTGAGGCGAGATTCAATACTGCCATTGAAATCCTTGACTTTTCTTCAGAATTATTACCAAGTCCAAGATCTCTGTTCCTCTGATATTCCTTAAGCCTTCCTTTTAAATGAATGGCTTGGTTATATAAATCCCCACCTATGGTTTTCAAGTAATTATTCAATGTATCAATGGCATCGGAGAGTTCTCCCTCTCCGACGTGAGTCCTTATCTTTTCTGAAACATGGCCCATTTTGGAAAATTATTTATTGGTTTCTTTGAAATGCTATTCTTGAAGGCAAGTTAAAACGAAAAAGCGAAAGATAAAATCTTAGATCAAGGTTGATCTTCCAGTTATTTCGGAATACTATTAATTCCGTACAACCTCCCCACTGCCTTTGCAACATTCTGGCCATCCATTGCTGCTGAAATAATGCCACCCGCATAACCTGCCCCTTCTCCACATGGAAAAAGTCTGGCAACCTCAACATGCATCATGGTTTCTCTGTCCCGCGGAATCCTGATTGGCGAACTCGTTCTGCTTTCCGTTGCTATAACATTTGCTTCTTCTGTAAAATACCCCCTCATCTTTTTACCAAAAAGAACCATGCCTTTTTTTAATCGATCATAAATAAATGATGGTAAAATTTGATGTAACGGGGCTTCGTATAGACCAGGAATATAGGAGGTGCTTGGAAGCGATTGCGATATTTTTCTACTGACAAAATCGGTCATCCGTTGAGAGGGGGCTTTTTGGCTACCGTCGCCATGTGCAAACACAGCTTGTTCCACTTCCTTTTGAAATTCCAATGTTTTGAGTTCATCATGGTTCATATATTTTTCGGCAAGGTCTTCCAGCTCTACTTGAACGACCGTGCCCGAATTAGCATAGGCAGAGTCCCTTTTTGATAAAGACATTCCATTTACAACAATTTCGCCTGGAGCGGTTGACGCAGGTACCACCAACCCTCCTGGACACATGCAGAATGAAAAGACACCCCTTCCATCAGCTTGGCATGTCAATTTGTAACTGGAAGCTGGCAGATTGATGTCTCGCTTTGATTGACCATATTGTAACTTATCAATTAAAGGTTGAGGGTGTTCTACCCGGACACCTAGGGCAAAAGGCTTTGCTTCTATTTTAATTTTCTTATTATTCAGAAGATAATAAATATCTCTTGCGGAATGCCCTGTGGCCAATATGGTAGCGGACGCCAGCTTTTCGTCCTTGCCATTTATTTGTACCCCCAGGATTGTACCTTTTTCCATAATGAAATCGGTGACTTTCGAGTCGAAATGGATTTCACCGCCATGATGGAGGATTGTTTCACGGATATTGGCCACGATTCCTGGCAGCTTGTTGGAGCCAATATGTGGGTGGGCATCAATTAAAATATCAGACTTGGCGCCGTGTTCCACAAAAAGCTTGAGTGCCTTATAGATGTTGCCTCTTTTATGAGAACGCGTGTACAGTTTTCCGTCAGAATAAGTGCCGGCACCTCCCTCTCCAAAGCAATAATTGGAGTTTGGGTTCACTTCGCCAAATTGCTGAATGGCCCGCAAATCCTTTCTCCTAGTTCTGACATCTTTTCCTCGGTCGAAAATGATGGGCTTAATTCCAAGTTCAATCAATTGGAGCGCTGCAAAATACCCTGCTGGGCCGGCACCAACAATTATTGCTTCAACAGCATTTTCAACGTTCTTGAAATCTTTGAGAATAGCTGGTTCAGGTTGGAAAATTTCACCAGCAAACACCTCGACCTTTAATCTAAATACGGGTTGACTTCCACGGGCATCAATAGATCTTTTCAAGACAATAACATCGGACACTTTTTCTTTGGGCAATTTACTTTTTTCTATTGCCCTTCTTTTGACAAGGTGTTCGTCAGCGGCTTCTTTTGGAAGCAATTTAAGTTCTATTGTTTTTCGCATTTGACGCCAAAGGTAGGTGCAAGAGAGGGTATTATAGGAATAAGTGAGGTAAAGTAAAAAAGCAGGAAATCATTTTAAACGTACCAGTCTTTTGTCATCCTGAAGTTCAAAATTTTCAGGAACGAATACCCTGATATGAACTATTTCAGGACACTCACCACTTCTTGTCCTGATTGGTTTTCTTTCTTTATCAACATTATACAATTTGAAAATGCCAGCAGTGGTATCGGCTTCAATTACGTACCGGTTTTCCTTTTCCACAAAATGTTTTAGGATGGATGGAGAGGCATCATATAATTCTATTGTGGTTTCAGTTAGAATATTGTTACCGGCCCAAGGAATAATAAGGGTGCTATCGCCAACCAATTCAAAGGTCACGGCATCCGTGCTACTGATATCGAAAGTTTGGTGGATCGTCTTTTCAAGTTGCGCATATGAAAGGTTGCAGAATAAAACGAGCGAACAAAAAGTATATAATATCTTCTGGGTCATTTCTGGATTATTTGGTTGTTCCTAAACTAAAAAAGGCACGACGTTTTAACGTCATGCCTCGTGTTTTTGTTTTTTATTGTTTAAAAAGTTGAATTGGTTTTCTCTGCTATTACTTCAATTTCTTTTGTTTGGATCAATACGTTAGCAGGAGCATATATTTCAAAATCAAGGTGTTCGATCAATTCAACGCCACTTCTCAACTTAACTTGTCTATTGAGCCCTGGAACATAAATCTTCAATCCATCTTCTTCTAATGCCGATTCCAAGTTATACCTTCCAACTTTCACGAGAGACTTTAGCATCATGTCTGAACCATTATCTAAAGATACCCGCATGATAATCCGCATTTGGTCTTGCGTCCATTCATTGATTGTCACATTTGCATCGACATCAATAAAGACCACATTATTACCTTTTAAATTGAAAGATTTCACTAGTGTCTTTTCAATTTGCTGACCGTTTATTGATAAAGAGATAAAAAGGGCCGGAACTAATAGCAATATGATCCTGGATTTCATAGTAAAGGGTATTTATGATGTAATGGGAAAAGCAGAACTTTATCATGCCTAAACTCGAACGCTTAAAGTTAAAGTACCTCCGTTTTAAAGTCAAGGATTCAAGTACAAATGGTTGTAGAAATCAAGAAAAATTTGAAAAAACGGAGTGGTTAGAGCTGTTGTTATTCTCATAATAAAAATTCAAATATACTTTAACAGGCCAACAAGATAAGATTTTGCTTTGTTCGGTTCGACTGGAATTTAGGGTTTAAGTTTAATTACGGCTTGCCTAATCGTCACCAATCTCTCTAACAAAGATTTAATTTCATTTAATGGAAGCATGTTGGCGCCATCTGATTTGGCTTTGGATGGTTCAGGGTGAGTTTCGATAAAAAGACCATCTACTCCGACAGCTATACCTGCCTTAGCAATGGTTTCGATCAATGCTGGTTGGCCACCAGTTACACCAGACGCTTGATTGGGCTGCTGCAATGAATGCGTACAATCTAGGACGACTGGGACTCCGAATGATTGCATGGCTGGAATACTTCTATAATCCACCACCAAATCGTGGTATCCGAATGTTGAGCCACGTTCGGTTAACAGTATATTCTCGTTGCCTGATTCTTCCACTTTTTTTACTGCCCATTTCATTGCCTGGGGACTAAGGAATTGTCCTTTTTTGATATTGACTGGTTTACCAGTTTTGGCGGCAGCTACTAATAGGCTGGTTTGGCGGCACAAGAATGCAGGTATTTGCAGCATATCAACATACTCGGCAGCAATTGTCGCTTCAGCATCGGAATGGATATCAGTCGTTACAGGGACGCAGAGTTCCTCTCCGATTTTTTTTAAGATACTTAGCGCTTTTTCATCACCGATACCGGTAAAAGAATCGAGTCGGGAACGGTTCGCCTTTTTATAAGACCCTTTGAAAATAAAAGGTATTTGCAACTGTTCGCAAATATCTTTTAGATGGGCAGCTATTTCAAAGGCCATCTGTTTGCTTTCAATGGCACATGGGCCGGCAATCAAGAAAAAATTCTGAGAGTTGTAATGCTGTAATTTTGATATAACCATGGTTGATTCTGTCACGAAGTAACATTTTGGGAAGTGTCAGTGAGTCAAAGGATTTTAGGTCGTAACTTAAAATTACACCCTAAATTGGTGCACAAAACTACTGCTCTTTGGACTTTCCAAAAACAAGAAAGAGCTTTAACATTTTACATGTCAAAGCTCCTTTCCTGTTGTCACCATTCGGTGATTTTAGACAGAACTATTTAAATTAATTGGTCATGTTGTCTTTTAGAATAATAATGGAGATGATCACAGTTGAAACTTAAAGCCAAGGTTTGCCAATGAAATTCCGTAGCCCAATTCAGCAAAAAGCCCTATAGTTGGGTTGATGGAATATTTCCCACCTACAAATCCAGAATATAGGAATTGCCCTTTTGGTGCATTTGGATTGTAAGGGGTAGGCTGGCCAGGACTTCTCACTACCACCTCTCCTGTTTTTACATTGGTTTCAGTCGTGTTGAATCTTGATACACCTATTAATAACCCTCCGTACAATTCGATTTTGTCTGTAAAATCTTTATGAAACTGACCTTTCAAACCAAACATGGAAGTCTTGTTATTTACTTGCGACTCAAGGCCATCTGAAAATACCCTGGTTTTTGAAGTAGCTTCCGTAAACCCTGCATATGCGCTTAATGAGAATCCTTCACTAACTCGGTATCCTACTTGAAAACTCAACGCAGGTATATTAGTTGTTACAGTTTTCCCGGTATAAGTTGGTACAATCCCGATGCCAGTAGAGATAGAAAAACTTCCGACAGGTGATGATTGAGAATGAAGAACAGTGCAAGCCAATAGGATGCATAAGCTAGTGAGTGGAATAAGCTTTGTCATAGTTGTTGTGTGTGTTTTAAAATGAGAATTAATGCGAGGGGAGAATACGGGAAGAGATCGGTGAGGAGTATAGTGCTGGTGTTTCCAAAATTTAGGCCAAAAATGGAGGGCAGCCATTGGAAGATAGCGGGCGATTGCTTGTATGTAAATTACTGCTAATCTGTACTCGGGCTGAATTACCCGTTGGACCGAATGGCAACTACTGGGTCCATATGGGCAGCTCGGAAGGCAGGGATAAATCCTGAAACCACTCCAACTATGACAGAAAGGGTTACTCCAAAAATAATGTTAGTCCAATCAACGTAAATTGGAAATGGCATCGAGTCTTCCATGGCTTTAAAGAAAACAAAAACAAACCCCAATCCTATGGCCCCGCCGAGAAGGCACAAAATGACTGACTCAACAAGGAATTCCAAAAGTATCACGGACCGTTTTGCACCTATTGCTTTTTTTATTCCGATAATATTGGTGCGTTCTTTCACTGAAACAAACATGATGTTTGCAACGCTGACCATCCCAACAATAATTGCAAATAATCCGATAAAAATGCCCATGAAGTTGAGGGCTCCAAATAATTGATCGAGGAGATTAGCAAGGATAGACTGTTTGTTAAGGGCGAAATTATCTTTTTCTTTTGGTTTCAGTTTTCTTTCAGCTCGCATCACCCAAGTCAAATCATCCTCCAGTTGGTCAATGGTGTGACCTTCGGCAGCTTTGACACTAATGCTTGCGCCCCACGAATGCACATTTTTCACATTTGCTATCCTCTTTGCCAACTCATACGACACCACGATGGCAGGGTCGAAATTCATGATATTGATAATGTCCTTGCCCGATTTTTTGAAAACACCAATCACCTCCATATCCCTTCCAGTAAGTTTTATTTTTTTTCCAATCGGGTCAATGTTGCCAAACAACGCATCTGCAACATCATGTCCCATCAAAACTTTACTATCTCCTCTATGGTATTCACTTTGAGTGTAATACCGACCTTTCTCCAACTCCACGTTAAATAGTTCCATGAAATCGTAAGTGTTGGCACCAATGAAAACTCGCTCAACGCTATTGGACCGCCACTTGGCAGTTCTGACGCCCACAAATTGATTGTAATTGACCAAGCCAGCAGAATGGACTTTCCTTTTTATTGCTTCGTAATCGTCATAATTTGGACTTGGCCGCCTCCTATATTTCCAAAAATTTTGACCAGGGTCCTCTTGCCAAGGCATTTTACTGATGTAAACTACATCATCGCCTAATTTGTCCAAGCTGTTCATGACATTGTCCTGGAGGGAATCTACGGCAGATTGAACGCCAATAATGCAGAAAATACCAATGGTTACACCGAGGAGGGATAGCAATGTGCGGAGTTTGTTGGATGTCAATTGCTGCGATGCTTGGGAAAGACTTTCGTAAATGATCCGTAAAATAATCTGCATGATTGGACTTTTTAATAATTTTGAGCGAAAATGAAAAATTAATCCAAGTTTCCTAAATCACTTCGATCAAAAATCTGTTTTTATCTGCCAATGGATTCCATTCAAATTGAAAAGTATTTTATTGATAAAATGGCGCTCCCGATTTTGGACGTGAGGTCACCGGGTGAATTCTCAAAAGGACATTTTCCGGGTGCTTTTAATATTCCATTGTTCAGTGACGACGAACGTGCAGAAGTAGGGACCTTGTACAAGCAAGTGAGTAAGGAGGCCGCTATGGCCAAGGGGCTTGATTTTGCAGGTAAAAAATTGACTTGGTACATTGAACAAACGCAAAATTTATCAGTAGGGAAGAACGTGATTATCCATTGTTGGCGTGGCGGAAGAAGAAGTGCAAGTATTGCTACCCTGTTGGAGTTTGTTGGATTCCATGTTAATACCATAATAGGAGGGTACAAGTCGTACCGTAAATTCGTGTTAAATCAATTTGATGAACGCCAGTTTAAGTTGATTGTATTGGGCGGAAAAACTGGGAGTGGGAAAACAGATGTTTTGAAATGTTTAATAGAGAAAGGAGAACAAGTAATTGATTTAGAGGATCTTGCGAATCACAAAGGATCTGCTTTTGGAGCTTTGGGCGAAAAGCCGCAACCTACCGTGGAACAATTTGAAAACAATCTTTTTGATGCAATAAAAAACATGGACGCTGAGCGCCGGATTTGGATTGAAAATGAGAGTAAGAGCATTGGCCGCATGTTTGTGCCTCGTGGATTGTGGGATCAATTATGTACTTCCATTTATATCGAACTTGCTGTACCGTTCGAAAATAGGGTAGATCGGTTGATCGATTTGTATGGCCATTTCCCGAAAGCAGACTTAATCAACGCTATCCAAAAAATTCAGAAAAGGATGGGTGGGCAGAATGTGAAAAAAGCAATTGAATCATTTGAATCCGGAGATGTAAGAATGGCAACAGCGATAGCCTTGAAATATTATGACAAAACCTATGAACATGCTTCTCATAAAAAACCATTTTCGGCTATAAACCAGTTGGTTTCACAAAATGATGATCCTGCCAAAACAGCAGATGAATTAATAACAATGGCCAATGACCAAAAATATTGAAACTCCAAAAATAAAACTGACCCAATATAGCCACGGTGCTGGTTGTGGATGCAAAATATCCCCAGGCATTTTGGACAAAATCCTTCACCAATCAGGCGCGAAAAAACATTTTGACCAATTATTGGTAGGAAATGAAGAACGCGACGATGCAGCCGTTTACGACCTTGGAGATGGGTCGGCAGTTATTAGCACGACCGATTTTTTCATGCCAATAGTTGATGACCCAAGTGACTTTGGACGGATTGCATCTGCCAATGCCATCAGTGACATTTATGCAATGGGGGGCACACCTTTGCTCGCAATCGCCATCCTTGGTTGGCCAGTGAACAAGTTGCCGCCAAAAGTTGCGAACGAGGTGATAAAAGGCAGCCGTGAAACTTGTGCCGAGGCTGGCATCCCCCTCGCAGGTGGGCACAGTATTGATAGCCCAGAGCCAATATTTGGGCTTGCCGTTACCGGAAAAATTGATCTCATTAATTTGAAAAAAAATGGTGGAGCGACCACGGGGTGTAAGCTTTATCTGACCAAACCGATTGGCGTTGGTATTTTGTCAACTGCTCAAAAAAAGAAGAAGTTGAAACTGGAGCACAGCCATTTGGCCAGGGAGAATATGCTAAAACTGAACAGTATTGGGGAAGTGTTCGGAAAGCTACCTTTCGTGAAGGCCATGACGGATGTGACAGGCTTTGGTTTGTTTGGGCATTTATGCGAAATGTGTGAAGCATCTGATACGAGTGCGGTCATCAATTTTGATAGTATTCCATTGCTCGACAAGCCAGCACTTGATTATTACCTGTCTGAAAATTGCATTCCTGGGGGCACCATCCGAAATTGGGACAGTTATCGTCACAAAGTTGGTGAAATCACAGACTATCAAAAAAATATTTGCTGTGATCCGCAAACCAGCGGTGGGTTATTGGTTGCTGTTGAAACTGATTCTGAAGTTCAATTTCTTGAAATAGCGAAAGCAAATGGATTTCATTTGGAATGTATTGGAGCAATGAAGCCGAGGGAGGCCCAACTGATTTACTTAAAATAACAAAGGTGTATTGGGTGTCCTGTTGTGAATCAATGACATACCTTTGACACGCTATTGTTGGGCGAAGATGCCTTTCTATCGTAATTTTGTACAAAAATTAGGTTTATGAAAAAGATATATATAGTCGCTTTTGTCATGATTGCTGTTGCCATTGGAATGCTTATGAATGCAGCAGATGATATGAGTTCTTATTCTTCATTTGAAATGGCCCGTGAAACTGGCAATAAAGTCAAAATTGCAGGTCAGTTTTCAAAGGATAAAGAGGTTCATTACGACCCAGAAGTTGATCCAAATTATTTTACTTTTTACATCATGGACACAGAGGGTGAGCAGCGAAAAGTGGTGTTACACGGTGCCAAGCCACAGGATTTTGAAATGTCTGAACAAATAGTTGTGACAGGCCGGATGAAAGGCGAAGATTTCATAGCTTCCGATCTACTTATGAAGTGTCCCTCGAAATATAAAGATGAAGAAGTTTACATCAAATCAACAAAGGGGACGTGAATGGATTAGTCCACTATAGCATACATTCCTCTAAGCCAATCAAACGCAAGTTCTAAACAAAGAATGGAAGAAATTCAATACTTAGGCGAACACCTCATTTATAGAAACCTTGGGCAATTTGCCATCACATTTGGTTTTGTGATGAGCCTGCTGGCAGCAGCGGGCTATTTTTTTGCCACCCAAAACCGGAATAGCGACAGCTATAAATCCTGGCGGAAAATAGGGCGGTTTGCATATACCATGCATGGTTTGAGTGTTTTCACGATCATCATCGTGATATTCCTGGCCATGTTGAACAAATGTTTTGAATACCAATATGTGCAACAGCACGTTTCCGAGGACTTGCCTTTCAAATATATTTTTTCAGCTTTTTGGGAAGGGCAGGAGGGGAGTTTCCTTTTATGGATGTTTTGGAATGTGGTACTTGGATTTATTTTGATGTGGCGGGCCAAGGAATGGGAAGCACCTGTTTTGTCAATATTGTCGGGAGTCCAGGCTTTTATTCTCACCATGATTTTAGGCGTATATTTTACTGCTGAATTAAAAATAGGCAGCAATCCGCTTTTACTCCTCCGCGATACAATGGACGTTCCCTTGTTCAGTAATGCTGACTATGTGAGTTTGCTCCAGGGGAATGGGCTGAACCCCCTACTGCAAAATTATTGGATGACCATACACCCCCCTACCTTGTTTCTTGGTTTTGCATCAACGGTTGTCCCTTTTTGTTTTGCAATAGCAGGTCTGTGGACCAAAAAATACAAAGAATGGTTGAAACCGGCCCTGCCTTGGGCTTTGTTCAGTGCCTCCATTCTCGGCATCGGAATACTAATGGGAGGCGCTTGGGCATATGAAGCCTTGAGCTTTGGCGGCTATTGGGCATGGGATCCCGTGGAAAATAGTTCCTTGGTGCCGTGGATATTATTGGTTGCGGGAATTCATGCACATATAGTTGCTCGTAATACAGGATATTCCATCAAAAGCGCCTACCTGCTGTATGTTTTTAGTTTCATCCTAATCTTGTATTCCAC
The DNA here is from genome assembly GCA_029263015.1 of Saprospiraceae bacterium. Taxonomy (GTDB): domain Bacteria; phylum Bacteroidota; class Bacteroidia; order Chitinophagales; family Saprospiraceae; genus UBA6168. The sequence goes on from JAJCYI010000214.1 coordinate 21,518, forward strand.
ATACCTGACCAGGAGTGGCGTATTGGGAGAAAGTTCGGTGCATTCTTTTACGGAAATGGGGCTCGAATCTCTGTTGATCCTGTTCATGGTATTTTTCACAGGCCTTGGATTGGTTTTATATTTTTTGAGAAAAAAAGAAATCCCAGGACCAAAAGAGGAAGAAGCCCTACCAGCCAGGGAGTTTTGGATGTTTATCGGATCATTGGTTTTGCTTTTTTCTGCGGTAATTATCACTGGATCGACCTCACTTCCAGTGTTCAATAAAATAGTTCAAATATTTAATCCGGAATTTGAGGGATACACGATTACTGAACCAATTCAGCATTATAACAAATACCAATTGTGGATCGGTGTCTTTATTTGTTTGTTGAGTGGAATGGCTCAGTTTCTCCGTTACAAAGGATCAAATTGGGATTCAATGTCCAGTTCCTTTTGGAAACGCGTTGGAATTATATCAGCCTTCTCAATTGCCCTGACAGTACTCATCAGTTTATGGATTGATTTGAAAGCTTGGCAATTTTGGATGTTGGCTTTTACCGGTTCTTTTGCCATCATTGCGAATGTGAATTACTTGATTAGTTCCATAAAAGGCAATCTGAGGCTGGCGGGTTCTGTATTCTCACATGTCGGTTTTGGAATTATGGTCATTGGGGTTATTGCATCTGGCCTCAACCAGACCCATATTTCTTCCAATCCTGTCATGCAACGTGGACTGTTGCCAGATGAAATGCTTCAAAACAATGTTTTGCTATTCAAAGGCATGCCTATGTTTATGAGCGGTTATCGCGTCACTTTTGAAAGTGATACATTAATTGGCAACCTTCGTGAATTTGTTGTTAAATATGAAAAGCTGGATGGGGATGGAAAACCGGTGGAAGAATTCACGGTTGTTCCTACCGCTACTTACGACAATAAAGTAATTAAAGTTAGCGCATTTAATCCCTCTACTAAAAGATATATTGACAAGGATATTTTTACACATATAGCCACGCTCTCTCCGCGTGAACGGGATTTTGAATTAGCGAGGACAATAGAAGATAGCTTAGACTATATTACCTATTCGTTGGGCAAGGAAAATCCGGTCATTATTTTGGATACGGTGGAATCGGCAACCACCAATACTGTTTTGCCTACCAAAGCATATTTATTAGGAATAGAAAGTGACCCCAAACATGCTGATTATAAACCAGAAGAGGGCGATTTTGCATTTAGTGTGAAAGTTGCTTTTGAAAAAGATGACACGGTTTTTTATGCCGAACCAGTCTTAGTGCTTCGTCAACAATTATTGTATTCATTTCCTGCACAAATTAATGGCCTTTCATTTAAGGTTCGTTTATCTGAAAAAACGCTTGATGCTTTATATCCTCCTGAAGATGATTTGGGATATAAAAGATTCTCTTTAAAACAGGGTGAATCTGTCAACTTAAATGGTTTGGATATTCGGTTTGACGGTTTTAATAAAAAACCAGAACATCCGGGTTATATAGCTCAAGATGACGACATAGCCATTGGTGCAATATTAAATATTTCAGGAGCTGAATTAAATAAGGATTATATTGCTGAACCACTTTATTTAATTCGGGGAACTTCACCTTTTAATTTAAAAGATGAAATACAAGAAATTGGCTTACATCTTCGGTTTGTCAGTATCAATCCTGAAACTGAACATATAGAAATATTGGTAGCCCAACGGGGGACACAATTGGAAAACATCCCTATTGAAATAGCAAAAAGATCGTTCCGTTCTGATTATATCGTATTGGAATCCATTGTATTTCCGGGCATTAATTTGTTTTGGTTAGGAACGATTTTAATGATGTCAGGCTTGGGCGTCAGTATGTTCAGACGGAGAAGTGAAAAATATTAATTACGATGAAAGTGGTCATCATAGGTGCTGGGAATGTTGGATATCACTTGGGCATCAAGTTGCATCAAGTGGGAGTAGAGATTGTTCAAGTATTCAGTCGTAAATATCAAAAAGCCAGTAGGTTAGCGCTTGAAGTTGGATCAAAACCTGTTTCAAACCTTGCTGATATTTCCAAAGAAGCAGACCTGTATTTGATTGCAGTCCACGATAGCGCGATAAGGGAAGTTGCCACAAGGTTGGCGACCCTTGGGGTTTCTGGAAAATTAATTGCCCATACCTCCGGCGCAACTTCAATTCAGGTTTTTGAAAATGCCGGCTTTTCCAGGTTTGGTGTGTTTTATCCATTGCAAACATTTTCCACTTCAAGAATACCTGATTTCGATAAAATCCCATTTTGCATTGATGCAAATAATCCGGACGATTTAAGTGTGCTTATTAATCTCGCCTCCAAAGTAAGTTCGAATGTCAATAAAATAAATGACCAACAAAGGACGCTGTTGCATGTCGCTGCTGTTTTTGTGAATAATTTTCCCAACCATTTATTTCATATTGGTGACAAGCTTCTGGAACAGGGGGGAATGGACATGGATTTATTATTGCCGTTAATCCAAGAAACGGTTGATAAAATAGAAAATAATAAACCTAATAAAATGCAAACAGGGCCTGCATTGAGAAAGGATGATTCAACCATAAACCAGCATTTGAAAATGCTTGAAAAATATCCTGATTATCAAGAATTATACAGATTGTTAACCCATTCAATTCAAAAGGTAAAATGAGGATAATTGGAAAAATAGAACACCCGTCAATTAATATTACTGTTTTTAAAACGGATAATAAAATTTCAATAAAATTTGAATTGGGGCTTTATGAACAAATAATTAAATTTAGGGAAAGCAATTATATGCAAGACCTGTCGGATGCAGAAAAATTAGTTGATGCTTCATTTATTGGAGAAATGCTAAAGAATTTTAACAATATGCATAAAATAAAAAATGAGGCACTTGGTCGAATAGTAAAATTTGAGGAAGAGGGCGAATTCCCAGAGATAATATAAATTTATTTAATTAATTTATTGGTGATGAATCCTTTTATTACTTCCAGTGCATTATCAAAGTGAGAGTTATTATTAATAATAATATCTGCATCGGTTTTATAAGGAAGAATATATTTTTCAAAAGTAGGCATTACATGTTTTTCATACCTGTATAAAACATCTTCAATCGGGTAGTTCCTTTCTATTTGGTCCCGCTTTATGCGGCGGATTACTTTTAAATTTTCTTTCGCTTCCAGGAATATTTTTAAATCAAGTAATTTCATGATTTCACGATAGTGGAAAACAAAAATCCCCTCTACCAAAATAATAGGGGCAGGATAAAACGTCAGCAACTTGGGTGAAGCCTTTTCATTATTAAAAGTATATTCTTCGCGGATGACTGTTTCTCCCGATATTAACCTGACCAAATCAGTTGCAAAAGATTCACTGTCAATTGAATTTGGCAGGTCGAAATTGCGGACACCTTTTTCATCCAGTTTTTGCTTTCCTCTTGAATGGTAATAGTCGTCTTGTGAAATAATGCAAAGCTCTTTACCATTAAAAGCTCCCCTCAGCTTATTGATAAAAGTGGTCTTACCTGAACCACTGCCTCCAGTGACCCCTATTAAATATGGTTTTGACATGTCAGATGTTGGATAAAATTCGATTTGTGGCAAATGTACCAATTGCACTGTTTATCTTTGAACCTTAACCTTTACAACTTCAAAACCAATGAAATCCCTTTTACCCTTTTTCGCCATACTCTTTTACTTATCTGGAACAGCCCAAAGCTTGATGGGCGCAAGGTCTTCTGGCATGGGAAGCTTAACCGCAGCCACAGAAGGTATAAATGGCTTGTTTGCAAACCAAGCAGCTTTAGCAAGTTTGGAATCAATTGCTTTTATTGGAGTCTCAGAGCAAAAAGTATTAATTAAAGGCCTCAATATTTCAGGGGTTGGCGTAGCACTCCCATCAAAATCGGGGACGTTTGGCCTGACATTCAGCAATTTTGGGTTTTCAGAATTCAGGCAACAAAAAGTGGGTCTCTCATATGCCAGAAAACTTTGGCAAAATATCTCTATCGGTGCACAAGTAGATTATTTCCAGACACGCATACCTGAATACGGTTCAAACGGCACCTTAACTTTTGAGCTAGGATTGATGGCTGAACTGGCAGAAGGCTTGTTGATTGGAACCCATATCAGTAATCCTTATCAAATCGAAATCGCTCCCGATGACAACTTCCCTACTACTGTAAGGGTCGGTCTTATGTATTCAGTTTCAAATCGGGCGTCAGCTGGTTTTGAATTTGAGAAAGATGTTGATTTTCCGCTTCGAGTAAAATTTGGAGTGGAGTATTTACCCATAGAACGGTTGGCCCTAAGGACTGGATTTAGCTCGAACCCTGCTAATTTTCATCTTGGGTTTGGCATCTTGGTCGGCGGGAAATTTTCAATAGAAATGGCCACCAGGTACAATCAAGAACTTGGGATGACCCCAGTTGCTGGGTTTGTGTATTCGCTGAAGAGTTATGATTTATGAGTTGCTGAGTTGCTGAGTTGCTGAGTTTTGAGTTTGTTGCAGTGTTTGGAAATTATCCATTTTGGTTTTTGGAAACTGGTTCATCAACTGCCCACTGCTTACTGCTTACTGCTTACTGCCTACTGCCTACTGCAAGATTGTCTAGTTTCCTTTCAATCCAGCTCTGGTTAAATATTGTTTCCGCTTCAGCTACCTTGCCTTGAAGTTTTTTGAAGTCCTGTAACCATTTTTCATGTTTTGTAAAGTCCTTGTTTAACTTTAGCCGGAACGCACTCCTTGTAAATTTCAACAAATTGTAATAGCCCTTTTTTTGAAAATCAGTCAGTGACCTGTTTCGCTTGAGGTATTGCCGGAAGGCGTCAGTCAATGCCAAAAGGGCTTCTTCTTCTTCGAGGTCATAATAGGTCCTCAGGAGCAAGGATTTTGCATCGAGGTTGTACCGAAGGTCAGTATATTCAACTTGCACGAGCAATTCCAATACATCTTCATATCGTTTCAGGTGATAATAGAAAGCAGCCAGATTGTAGCTATATGCATTTTCCCTTACCCCCGGCTGCAAGCTACTGCGATAGTCCTCAATAAAGGATTTCACCCATTTATGTTCATTCAAGCGGAGGCCAGTAGTGACAATGTTTTTGAAATGCCACTCTGGTAAATACCCGTTTGCGATCAAAAGTCCCTGTTTCAATTGTGATTTATAAATGTCCAATAATTCCTTTAAAAAATCGCTGTTTCCAACGTTGATCTGACCAATGCAAAAGTTTTGCAGGTAATTGTAAATGATTTGCAGTTCATTTTTTTGCAAGAACCTTTCTTGTTCAGTTACTATCTTTTTCAAAGAATCATATCCTTCCACACCGTTGGAGTTCAGCAGTTTGAATATGCGATAATAGATTTCAGTAGGATGGTTGGATGAAAAATCGAACGCTCCCGATTCAATCAGTTCAAGGGATTTTACAAATAATGCTGAAGGTGTATATTCCCGCTTGAGGACTTTACTCCGTTGGAGCAATTCGCAAGCATCCTTTAGTTTTTCAGCAATATAATAAGCGTCAATAGCCACCTGCTTCGTTTCCAAAAAATGATGTCCATCTTTGGATAATCTCGTTGCCGCAGCGTCAAGCTCGGTGAATTGGTCGAGGAGAAAGAGGTTCTTTGCCGAAACGGAATTGTGGTTATCGTTCTGATTATTTACTCCGTTAATAATTTCCTTCCATTTACTATTTAATAAATCTAAAAAACCAAACTTCAATAAATGCTTGGTCAACAAACTTTTATTAGTCAATATCCCGTCAGATTTTGCTTGTTCAACCATGAAAAAATCCTCCAACAATCGCAATGAATAAGTAAAAACAATAGCCAATTTTTTCTGGTCGTGTGGAATGGAGGGGTATAAGACTTGATAGACGGAATTCCTTTCACATTTCTTATCTGGGAACTTTGGGTATATCTTTGAGAGATAGGCCACAAGGTTGACAACATCTTTGTGTTTGTTGAAATATGGAGAAGTTGCAAATTCACTGAAACGCGTCACCTGCTTTCGGTCGAGCAGCTTTAGCGTTTGGATCAATAAGTTGTTCTTCATAGATTAATGAATTTTTTTTAGGATAAAATAAATATAAATTGAACAAAAAATCCAATAATCATACCTTGTTTGAACATTCTAAAGTACTGAATATCAATAATATGTGATAAATTTGACATTTATTGGACATAAAATAAATCCAAATAAAGATAAAAAAAGTACTTTTAGAAAGTTAAATAATCTAAGACTTTTGTAACATCAAAATTTATATGATTATGAACCGAAGATTTATTTATCTACTCAACGCCCTTTTCCTGACCTTTTTTTTGAATTCCATTCATGCTCAATGCGTCATTGATAATGTTGTTGCAGAGGCTGGTAACTGTGATGGCGGGGTGTTTTATGTCACCATCAACTTTAATTATGACAATGTCGGAAATGAAGGATTCAAGGTGCAAGGCAACGGAGGCAATTATGGTAATTTCAATTACAATGATTTACCAATAACTGTGGGCCCACTTGATGGTGATGGGGTTACTGTATATGAGTTCGTGGTGATAGACAACCAGTTCAACGATTGTAGTGCTTTTGATGCTGTAGGCCCAATAAACTGTGGCACTTGTGAACTCTTTGATCTTTCTTTAACTCCTGGAGATTGCAATAGTAATGGCAATTATAACTTGACCATAAATTTCGGGTATGAGAATCCTACTCATACTCATTTTGATGTAATTTATGACAATGAGGTAATCGGCTTTTTTGAATTAGCGGAGCTACCTATTACGATTGAGAATTTTGAAGATAATGGAGAAAACACGCCTTTTATTCAAGTATGTATCAACGACAATCCCGACTGCTGTGTAAGCGACGAGTTTATTGCCCCAAATTGTGGGGGCGGTTGTGAAATTTGGGATTTGCATTCCCCAAATTTTGAGTGCGATGGCGACAACTTGTTTATTGTTCTAGATTTCAACTACGCCAATGTGGGCAATGATGGCTTCTCAGTGGTTGGCAATGGGGTCAATTATGGGACCTTTTCTTATAATGATCTTCCAATCGTGCTCGGCCCTTTACCTGCAAACGGAACATTCTATGAGTTTATAGTGCAAGACTCCAACCACCCCGATTGCTCTGACTTTATTGAATACGGTGTGGTGGATTGTGGCAGTGGCGATTGCAATATTCATGACTTGGTTGTGGAAGTCGGGGACTGCAACAACGACGGTTCTTACAATTTATGGATTAATTTTGAACATAATAATGCTTCCAACGACCTGTTCGATGTCATTTACGAAAACCAAATAATCGGCACCTTCCACCTGAACGAACTACCGATTTGGATAGAACATTTTGTGGACAATGGCGAGCCTAACCAGGGTCTGTTGATTTGTATAAATGACAACCCCAATTGCTGCGAAGATGTCGGTTTTGAAGCACCAAATTGTGATGGGGCAGGAGATTGTGAGTTTTGGGACTTTTTTGCAGAAGCCCATCCTTGCGACGATGATGGCTTGTACATGCTCGATTTTGAATTCAATGCAGAAAACGTTGGTTCTGAGGGATTTTTCGTGATTGCGAATGGCGTGGACTACGGGCCTTTCGAGTACAATGAATTGTTTTACACCATTGGCCCATTGCATGGAGGAGTTGTTTATGAAATATTGATCCAGGATGTGGCACATCCCGATTGCCATTATTGGAATGAGTTCGGACCTATCTTTTGCGACGACAATTGCCATATTTACAACCTGACTGCGGAACTTTCCGATTGCGATGATGAGGGGCAGTTTTTTGTTTCCCTTGATTTTGATTTTGTTAATACTGGCAACGATGGTTTTAAGGTTGCCGGGAATGGAAATGTATATGGTTTTTTCGGTTACGATGACGTGCCCCTTATTTTGGGACCATTCGAATCTGGAGCTTTTGATGCCATGGAATTTGTGGTAACAGACACACAACATCCTGATTGTGGTGATGCAGTTGAAATAATGGTGCCTGATTGTGATGGTAATAGTAATTGTTCAATATCAGAGATCGTGGCAGACGTTACTGATTGTTTTGACGATGGGACATTTTACGTGGTACTTGAGTTTGAGTATTCGAACACCAGCAATATTGGATTCCGGGTCGATGGCAATGGCATCAACTATGGGCTGTTCGGTTATGATGAGCTGCCAGTTAGCATAGGACCGCTTGTCGGAAATGGGACCACTCCTTATGAATTTGTTGTGTCCGACCTCAACCACCCTGATTGTGCTGGTTTTGTTGAAGTAGGACTAATTGATTGTGATATTTCTGGCGATTGCGCTATCACTGACTTGGTTGTTGATCCTGGAAGTTGTCACAATGATGGCACGTACAATCTCTGGTTAAATTTTGAGTATCAAAATTCCAATAACATCTATTTCGATGTCATTTACAATGGCCAAATAATAGATTATTTTCCATTAGCGAGCCTACCGGTAGTGATCTCCCATTTCCAGGGCGATGGTAACCCTGTGCAGGAAATCACGGTGTGCATCAACGATAATGATGATTGCTGTGCCACCGTTGAGTTTGATGACCCACAGTGCATGGGGCCTAATATTACCTGGCCAGGTGATGTTGATTTCAATAATATTACCAACAATTTTGATCTTTTGAACTTGGGTGTTGCTTATTTGGCAGAAGGTCCTCCGAGGCCAATGGATGGTATTGACTGGCAAGAATTTGATTCGCCCAATTGGGATATGGAATTTGCCAATAACCTTAATTTTAAACATGCGGACTGCAACGGCGACGGTATTGTGGACAAACAGGATATTCAAGCCATTGTGTTTAATTACAATAAGACGCATGGCGATGCCGCACCTCCTATTTTATTGGGTGGCGACGAGAATGACCCACCATTTTTTGCTGACTTGCCGAGTGCAGATGTTCTCAGTCCTGGCAACCAGTTTTTCGCCCCAATCTTGTTGGGTATTGACGGTAATCCGGTCAATAATATTTATGGTATTGCTTTCACTTTGGAATTTGACCCAGAAGTGATCGACCCTTTAAGTATTGAATTGCAACTCGACGGGGGCTGGTTGGGTGTGCCCGATTTGGACTTGTTGACGCTGGATAAATCTTTTGCAGCATCAGGTAGGATAGAAGTAGCTTTGGTACGTTCAAACCAAAATGGCGTTTCTGGTTTTGGACAAATCTTAGGGTTCATTGGTATAATCGACAATATTGCAGGAAAGGAAGAATTAAAGATCGAAATAACTAATGTTAAAGCCATTGAGGCCAATGAAACTTTGATCCCGCTCTACCGACCAGTCGAGATTGTTGACTTTTCTGTTGGAACGAAAGAGGCGAGAACTGGTATCTTCAAAGTTTTCCCAAATCCTGCCTCGGATTACATTTTCCTGCAACATCCCAATTCGCTGCAAATTAAATCTGTAGTGGTTAAAGATATGAATGGAAGGATATTGATGGTAGAATCAGCCAACGACCAAAAGTTGAACATCGATAAATTGCCAACAGGTGTTTTTGTCCTGGAAATTGAAACCAAAGATGGAATCTTTTTCGAGCGGGTGGTGAAAATTTAGAATTTAAAACAAATTATAATTTCAATTCAAGAGCACAGGCTACCGCCTGTGCTCTTTTTTGTTAGGCAAATTCAGTACGGATCTCCTGATCCGTACTGAATTTGTGCGGATCTGGAGATCCGCACTACTATTTTTTTGCAATAGAAATGACCAATGCCAGCTGAGATTGACAGATTTCGGCATCTGAGAAGCAGTCCATTCCGTTATTCATTATTATGGTTTAAATTACCGGATTGACAACTTTTAACAGACAAGTTATGGCAACTAAATTTACTATTCTACTCCTTTCGTTTTTTACTTATTTTCAAATCCAAGCAAATATTGTTGTTCCGTTTTGGGCGGAAGATTTCAGCGGAGACCAATTGCCGGCTAACTGGATGGCCGGAGATGTTAGCATGGATCCGTTGACCTGGCAGCATTGTAAAGATTTCAACGAATGCCCTCCAGTCTTATTCAATGATTTTGGAATTTTGCCGAACAGGCGTTTCCAGTCTTCCTCCATGTCCAATGGTTTTGCATATATCGATCCGTTTTCTCATGGTAATGCGACAGAATTTCACAGTAGTTTTTTGATGTCCAATGCAATTGATTGCAGCAACAAGCCCGAAGTGTTCTTGACATTCAGTACCATGATTATTGCTACCAACAGTACGCCAGATACAGATGCAGTGGTCGAAGTGAGGCAGGGGGCTTTTGGCGATTGGGTTGTTTTTACTGTTTTTGAAAACCTTAACCAAGATTCTGTGGAAACCGATATTGAAGAAAGGATTCGTTCCTATAATGGTCAGCATATATGCTTGGATATCAGTTCAGTAGCTGCTGGACAAGAGGATGTTTTCATCAGGTGGCGTTGGGACTGGGTCGGCACATCTGAATATTTTTGGTTGATAGATGATGTTAATTTGCTCGATGAAAACCCACTGAACGAAAGGGCAATCTGGGGAGATGTGCCCGAAGATGGTGATTTTGCTGGGGGGCTGAATGGGTGGACAGTGCCACAAACTATAAACTGTGTATGGGAGTGGGACGACAATGGCTTAGTTGATTTCCCTGACCCCAATGACCTTGCGGATGCTTATTCCTGTTCGTGTACCATTGGCGACGGATTAGCTGTCATCAATCCAACCTGTTCACAAGCCAACACATATGGTGAATTAATTTCCCCCACTATTGACCTATCAAATTATACAGGGGACCACCGGCTTGGAATAACGTTCAGTCAATCTGGAGCGATCGGAAATGGTTTTTCAAACGTATTACCAGTTACATCAGTGATGGTGAGCATTGATGGTGGCAATACATATCTCGATACCAGTTTTTTAAATCTCAACGAGCCGTTTGCTAAACCTTTTTGCAATAAAAAGTTGATCGTGTTGCCTGAAGATGCAATCGGTTCAGATCAGGTGCGAATAAAATTTGTCTTTGCAGGCAATACTTTCTTTTGGGCAATTGACGATGTCAGGATTGTAGAATTGTATGATTATGACCTAAAAATCAGCACTGATTATTATGCTGTTACACCAAGTTATTCTACTCCAATTGAATTGATAGAACCAATTGGATTTGCAGCGGAGGTACAGAATGTTGGAAACCTCGCCCATCAATTTGCAAAATTGAAACTTCAGGTGGAAAGGGACGACACACATGAAATAGTTTATGCAGATACTGCCTTCTTAGATGAAATCCTTCCTGGCGAAACGACGGCTGAAGTTTATTTCCCAAATAAGTTTACACCACCTTCCGAACAAATGGCGTACACTTGTTATTACGAAGTAGAAGGGGATTTCATTGATGAAAACATGGCCAACAATGTAGTTGGTTATCAATTTAAAATAGGGGGCCAAGTCTGCTCAAAACAAATGGACAACGATGCGATTAACGGAGGATTCACCCCGATGGAAAATAACGTGAAATATGAAATCGGAAATTGTTTTTTCATTCCTACTGGCAGCAATGTCAATGCAGTCTCCATGAAGTTTGCGATGGCCAACGCTTTTCAACTTGCTCCAAGTGCCATCACATTAAGGGCAAATTTGTACAAATGGGAAAAAGGTGGGTCATATGCTGATCAAAATGGTGACTTATTGGCCAATGAGTCGGAGTATGAGAAGGTTGGAGAAGGATTTTATGTGGTCGATGATGAAACAGTTAGGCTGCGCGATGTGATTAGTGTCTCGTTTAACGAAGAAGTCAGCTTGGAGGACAGCACTTATTATTTTGTGACGATAGAATATTTTGCTCCAGCTGTTTGGCCAAACAACCAAGAAATCCCATTTTTCATATCAGCGAGCGAGGAGATCAATTACGCTGCCATGTTCGACCAAACTACGATGGAAGGGAAACCGCAGTACATTTCCATGTTGAGGGTTGGAACAAGCTCTAATTTCCGAGTAAATGCATGGGGGATACTGCGGATTCCATTTGTTCAACTTGTTTTGGGCGAAAGCACATCTGCAAAAGAACTTCAATCAAACAATTTGCAATTCAAATTGTATCCAAATCCAACATCTGGAAATTTGACTATTCAGCTTCCAATTACCGCAATAAACCATAGTGTTGTTTTAGAAATTTATGATATTTGTGGCCGATTAGTAGAATACAGGCAAATTGCAGGCTCATTTGTCAGCCAATTACCAATAGATGTCTCCCAGTTTAGCAACGGTCTATATACCTTGCGGGTCGTTTCGGAAGGTGGAATTGGCAACCAGTTTTTTATCAAAGTTGAATAAAAATAGAATTTTGAAATTTTGTAACAACATTTATTTTTCGTCTCACCTCCTCAGCGTTTTTACCATTGGTTGGAGATCAAATAAGTTGTCAATAAATTTTCCATTCTGCACTTCATAATACTATTTAATAACCGTTTATTATTTTAACAAAATTTGAATATGAACAATTTTACTCAAAAGATTTTTGGATTTTTGGCCTGCCTGTTAATTGCAGGAAGCCTATCGGCCCAAGCCCCGTTTTGGACCGAAGATTTTGATTCGGGCCTGCCTGCCGATTGGACGGCCATTGAAATACAAGGCGACATGACCGCTACTTCCAATTGGTTTTGGACAGACCTTGGGCCAACTGGCTCTTTTGCTGTTGATTCGATCATGTCCACAACCCATGATAACGGATGGATGCTATTTGATTCCGACCTTAACTGCAGTGGCGACCAAAACGCTTGGTTGGTCTCCCCCCAGCTGGACTTGTCCGACAAAGATATTGTTGTGTTGCAGTTTGAGCAGTACTATCGCAAATTTGGTGATTTGATCAATGTCCAAGTTAGTACGGACAGCACCGTCTGGACTCAATTTCCGCTATTTGCTGGTTTAACCAACAACAATTATGGAGACGGAACAGGAACAGGTGAAGAAAATTCACAATTGGTAACAGTGAACATCAGTTCATCAGCAGCAAATCAAACTGCCGTTTGGATTGCATTTCAATTTATCGCTGATGCCACAACAGCTAATGGAGTTGATCCTGGTTGTGCTTATAGCTGGCAGATCGATGATGTTCGACTGATTGATTTTGATCCAACTCCTTCAACAGATTTGAGCATGGGCGACTTCTTTTTCCCACCCTTGAGTTTTGCAACACCTGCTTCTCAAATTGCTACTGACACAATGGGATTCTCTGCAGATGTTTCCAACCTTGGGAATGTTGATGTGCCAAATGTTGTATTGAAAGTAGAAGTAACCAATGGCGCTGGTGACTTAATGTTTACAGATAGCGTAGTTGCTGATGTCATTCCAGTCGGAACAATTGATTCTACCCTGGTCATTGCAACCCAATATCCTCCATCAAATGTGATCGATAGTTATACCATTGATTACAGTCTTTATAGTCTCGATTCGATTGATGCTGACATGAGCAACAACAGTGCATCAGAAGTATATATCGTTTCAGATAATACTTGGGCCAAAGAAGCTGGTGAAACAATAGCATTCCGCCCAGGTGGCGGCCCAGTTGACTATGACATCGGAAACATGTACACGACAAGTACTGACTGGGTTGACAACTACATGGCCACAGAGGTTTCGTTTAATGCTGCAACTAATGCAGCCGATGGCAATCTTTCGGATTTCATCACCAACATCGTTTTGTTAGAAATAGATGAATCAGCAGTTTTGCCTGATTTTAGTGATTTTGATGATCAAACGAACTTTATTGCGCACGACGCTATGTCCATTCGGTCATTTAATATTCATCAATACGCTGGAGCAAATTTTGATTTGCAGACTATTTCACTGGAAGATTTTGATCTTGAAACGCCAGGTGTTGAATTGAAGCCGGGCAACCGTTATTTCTTGATTGCATCTTATGAAGGAGCAAATAATGTGGTGTTCCACGGATTTTCTGAAGACATCAATTATTTCCAAATTTCCACTATCATATTTAACGGCCAATGGTTTTTGGGAGGCTTTGGACCCGAACCAGCTGCTGTTTTGAGAATGACAATTGACTTGGTCAGTGCAACTGATGAGAATCTGTTGCCTGAAGAAACAATGACTTTCTTCCCAAATCCAGCATCTGATGTATTGAATGTCGAAGTAACATTTGAGAAGCCTGAATTGGCTAATGTTACGATTGCAGATATCAATGGCAGGGTTATTCAGATTGACATTTTGAAGAATGTTGTCAATGAGAAGAAGCAATATGATGTTTCCAGTCTTGCTCCTGGTACTTATCTCGTGCGGGTAGCTACCGAAGAAGGAACATTGACCAAAAAATTTGTTGTGGTGCGTTAATTTTTGATATAGCTACAGTTTTAAAAGAAGCCGTCTGGAATATTTTCCAGGCGGCTTCTTTAGTTAGATCTCATGCAAGACCTGTCAGGTTGTATTTTTTCTATGTGTTGGTGTGGGTAATATTTCCCACAGCAACACAGAGTAAAAATACGACCGGACAGGTCTGATGGATGTTGTA
>JAJCYI010000215.1 GCA_029263015.1 Saprospiraceae bacterium
CATCAAATCATTTTTATTTGGTAGAGGTTAATTGAGATGTACATTTTTGAGGTTTTATCAATTGATTACGAAATGAAATAAATTTAAATTGTTTGTTTTTCTTTGATTTTCAAAATAATATTCTTCATGCGTTTGCCCTGATTTCAAGCTGATGCTTGGTGAAGAATCTTTCAAAGAATAATTAAGCAAGTTGAACTTCCATTTCTTTGGTCAGGTTTATTGAAAGGAATTCCCCCATCTTTCGTAGATAAATATCCACTATCAATTTTTCTTCAAATTGCTCCTGCATCAATGATCGTCCTGTATTGCCCATTTCCAATTTTTCAGAGTTGGTCAATTCAATGAATTGGATCATTCTTTCGGCCAAATCCAATGAGTCTTTCGGTTTGCACAAATAACCGTTTATTCCATTCAACACAGCACGGCTGCATCCAGGATGGGCGGTTGTGATCAGCGGGATTTGCATGCTGGCAGCTTCCATCAAACTTCTTGGGAGGCCTTCTCCGTAAAAAGAAGGGAGGACAAAACAGTTGGATTGGGCAAGATATGGACGTACGTCCTGTACTTCTCCTAAATAATCCAAAACGCTATTTTGTATCCATCCACTGACAGTTTTTTCTGGTACAACCCGATGGTCTGATTTGTCAAGGAATCCCAATAATTGGAATTTTGTGTTTGGGTACTTTTCTTTTACTAATTGGGCTGCTTCCGCAAAAACACCTACACCTTTTTCCCATAGTAAACGGCCTAATAGCAAGAACGTAGTCGTTTCTTGATTTTTCTTTTTACGAAATTCTTTTACCGAATAATAAGTTGTATTGACTCCTTCACCAGGAAGTACCATGGTTTTTGATAATGGTACGATGCTTTGTTCAACGAAAAAGTCTCTGTCTTCTTCATTCAAAAACCAAATCCCTACAGCATGTTTTTGGGAATATTTATAAAGTAGTTTGGCTACATAGAACAACCAGTTTTTTTTATGGAAGGCGTGGCCTCTTCCCGGTACAATGGAGAAGGAAGGAAGGCCGAGACACATAGTAGCTAAGGTGCCATAAATATTGGGCTTGATGGTGTAATGGAATATCAGGCCCGGTTGGATTTTTTGATAAATTTTATAGAGTCGGAAAAAAAAGAATAAATCCTTCAATGGGTTGGTTTCGTAAGGGATGGTTGGAATAGGAATAAACTCTATCCCTTTTTCTACGAGTTTTTTACTGTACACGTCTGGTGGGGCTATAGCATAAACCTTAAATCCAAGCTGTTTTAACTCAACCATTATTCCTAGGCGGAATTTAAATAATGCCATGGACTGGTTGCCTGTAAATATGATTACTTTATTATTATGTAAGTGTTCAGAATTCCCCAAGCGTACTGTTTTTTGTTTGGATATTCAATAGGCAGACTTTTAAAGATATTAAGCCTGCCTTATGCAAAGGTCTAATTTTTTTTAGATAACAAAATTAGCCAAATGCGGGACTTATATCCTCCAACATCTCCTTTATCCCTTGTTCCTCCGTCTTCGGCCATATCAACAAAACATCCCCTTCATCAATCACGATATAATCGTCCAAACCTTTGATGACCGCCAATTTGCCATCGGGGATACGGATCAGGCTGTTTGCATTATTGTATGACTTGGCCATATTGCCTTGCACAACATTCCCGTCTTCACTTTTTTCGCTTTCCGCATGCAGAGACCCCCATGTCCCCAAATCACTCCAACCAATATCGGAAGGTAGGGTATATACGTTCGGTGATTTTTCCAGTATGGCATAATCAACTGAAATGCTCGGTGTGGTAGGATAGGATTTGTCGATAAATGCCTGTTCTTTCGTTGTATTATATACAGAATTGCCTGCTTCTAATATTTCATGGATCTCTGGCGACAACGTTTCAAACGCCTTTAATATAGTTTTTGCACTCCACACAAATATTCCGGCATTCCACAGGTAATCTCCACTTGCCAAATAGGTTTGGGCAGTTTTCAAATCAGGTTTTTCCCTGAACTGTAATACTTTATATATGCTGCCGTCATTGTTTTTTTTGTCAAAATTAATATATCCGTACCCTGTATCTGGTCGGCTGGGTTGGATGCCCAATGTTACAATGGCTTCGTTGTCGGAAGTAAAGACCAACGCTTTTTGTAAGTTTTTAATAAATGCTTTTTCTTTTAGAATAATGTGATCCGATGGGGCGACCACAAAATTTGCATCAGGATTTAAGGCATGTAATTTAAAGGAAGTATAAGCAACGCAAGGGCCTGTATTATTCCTGGAAGGCTCACAAAGGATTTGATTTTCGGATATTTCCGGAATATGTTCTTTTACTAAATCTTTATACATCCCGTTGGTAACGATAAATATATTTTCCGCAGGGCACAATTTCAAAAACCTTTCAAAGGTCAGGCGGATCAGTGATTTTCCGACGCCCAATATGTCCATAAACTGTTTTGGCCTGGCAGTTCTGCTGGCAGGCCAAAATCGACTTCCTATTCCTCCGGCCATGATGGCTACGTAAGTATTAGTTTCAGTTGGGTTTGCCATCATTGAATTTAACATGATTTTTTGACATGTAATGCCAGGGCACCGCCATAAATGCGTATCGTCTTCTAATCATTTCCTCCCTCACTTGCTTCGATGACTTGTTGGACGGAAAATGAATGACCCATCACTTCTATGGTGTCTTTCCAGTCCACCGTTAACCAAGGTTGATTCGGACGGGCGGTCATTACTTTTTCCGTTAGGGTGAAAAACCAAAGCACTTCGGCTACACCAAAGTCGAGCAACTCCTGGGTTTTTTTCTGTACATATTCAGAACCTGTGAAAGGTAGGCTTTCAATATCGGCTTTGGTATCTACTTCAATGACGACTTTTGGTGGGGTGTCGAGGTATTTGTTCTTAGCCTTTTTATACGAAAATGCACTTTTGGGAAGTATGATAAAATCCAAGGATGGATTTGTTTTATGAGTAATATGTAAGCCCGCTTCACCTGACCAAACCCAGTTTTCTTTTCCAAAAATAGGGTGGAAGTAATCTTTTAGCAAGTTTATTAAAAAAATTTGTAAAGCTCCGTATGCCATAATGTCTTCGAGGGTTTTTGCCTTGTTGAGTACATCTTTATAGCCGCGGTAATAAACCGGAATGCCATCCAACATCTCGTAAATGAGGTAGTCAGGAACAACTTGCTTTTTCTCTTTTTTTGATTTGGTTTTAACAGCCACCATATTGCTTTTTTCTCAAAGTTAATCGTTTATAGTCAAATACTCAAAAAAAACGGCTTTCTAAAAATCCATCCTCACCTTCCCCACATTCATCCTGAACCCAGCGCCAAAAAAAGAATCCGTATCAGATCGTTCTGGAAGCGTGCTGTTTTTATTTCGGTAAAAATACTGAACATCCAAATAAATGTTGTGCCAAATTTTATAGCTAATGTCAAGGCCGAATAGGGTAGTGGTGGTGGCGATACCCTGTCCAGTCTCATTTTCGAAGTCTGATATACGGGTAGTATTCGGCAGAAGAATATCCCCACCCCAGTTCTCTCCATTGGCATCTTCTCCAGATTCTGCCCTAATCAAACGACCTTCAAGCGTGACCCTTTTGTGTGGTTGGTATTGGACAATGAGAAGGCCCTCTTTGAAGTTGGCGCCAAGTGGGTGCGCCAAAGCTTGGTTGTAATGCGAAAAACTGGCACTCTCAGGGTTTCTATAAGTATAAGTGTATGGCCGGACAGTATTGTACTCTGCCCTTAGGTCAAGATGGTCAATACCAAATATGTCAATAAATTTGGAGCCAAACTGCACTCCAAATTTGTTGCCCCACCAACCATTGCCCCCCGTCAGTTCGCCGAACTTATATTCATCCAATAACAACTGTGAATATATCCTTCCTTTCTTTAAAATATTCCATTTAAAATCAAGCCCGACCAATACATTATCCTCGCTGTCGAGCAGGTGTTCTACAGAACGGTACAGGATGACAGGGTTCAGGTATTGTAGTTCAAAATTTCCGTTTTCCCGATCGAATATCACAGCTTCGAAAAGCCCCAAAGTCATTTTATTGGTAATATTGTAACTCAAATAATGCGCGGCCATATATTTTTTAGGCAGGTTGTTGTCACCTGAATTGGCTTGAGCTGATGTTGAATTTAATTCAGCAAATATATTTTGGTAATGAAATTTCCAGACTTTCCAGTTCAGTTTTAAATACAAATAATTTTGGGAGAAATCGGAAAGGAACAAGGATCTATATCCATTCCCAATAAAATTTTTGCCATGACCAAATTGCATCCCGATATGCGGGGTTATATTAATTCCTACATATCCTTGTCCGTTTAAATAATCGTAACCATTTATATTGTCAAAAACAGAACTTTGATAATTTTTATAAAAACCATTTCCTGGCAAGGCTTTGAATTTATTTATATAACCCTCGACATATTCTGGAAAGCGAGCTTGTGTATCCGTTATATTTGAATAAAAATAGACCCTATCATCAATGCCGCCCCTAAATTCCACACCCCTTTGGTTAAAGAAGACGGCTTTATCGTCATTGCCTGATTTTCCGACATTAATATTTATTATCGGATTTACCCTTAAATAAAAATCCTTTTTATCGAATTGAAGCCAGTTGGCAGGAGTCTTATAAAAATGTTTCCAAATTGGTTTTTTAGTCGTTATATAATGTTCGCTTTCTTTACTTGATAATATCTGGGAAGCCGGGATAAACCTATATAAAGTATCGCCGGGTATTTTTTCGTAATAACCTGTCTTTTTTCCCGCTACGGTTTGATTAAGGTCATCTTGGGTAAGCCATTCGTTGTTTTCACAATACATGTAAAAACAATCATCCCGGTCATAAGCACTCAATTGAGTCGATAGCGAATCAAGAGACAAGATGAATCTCATCGCATCCCCACGGGTAAACGATTTTATGGAAGAATGGTAGTTGGGTAAATTGCCGGTTTTAATTTCCAATCTGTCCAATATGCGGTACGCATCATGGCCAAGCGGCAGATTGCTGCCTTGGGAAAAGGTCAATAGGGGGAACGACAAAACTATATATGTGAGGAAATTCTTGATTGTTTGTTGGTTAACGCGCTTGCCCTTCCAAAAGAGGGGGAATTAATTCCCCCTCTTTTGGAAGGGCAAGCGCTGTGGTCAATACCATTCCATATTTTCTAATCCCTTATATACCGCTCGTATCCCCTCCCCCAATCCAATCTTAGCCTTCCAGCCAGCGGCATTTAATTTACTGACATCCATTAATTTACGGGGCGTACCATCTGGCTTGGTCAAGTCGTGGACAATTTTTCCATTATATCCAACAATGTCTTTAATTAAATAAGCCAAATCTTTTATCGAAATATCCTCACCAACGCCAATGTTCACCAAACCAGGTTCATTATATTTTTGCATTAAATAAAAACAAGCATCAGCCAAGTCATCCACGTGCAAAAATTCTCGCAATGGCTTGCCCGTTCCCCACATCACCACTTCTGGAGTATTGTTTTTTTTCGCTTCGTGAAATTTACGGATCAAGGCAGGCAGGACATGTGATTTATTTAAATCATAATTATCATTCGGGCCATATAAATTTGTAGGCATCACGGAAATAAAATTACAGCCATATTGCGCTCGGTAGGCATCGCATAATTTAATGCCGGCGATCTTAGCGATAGCATAAGGTTCATTGGTAGGCTCCAATTCCCCTGTCAATAAATATTTTTCTTTTAATGGTTGCGGAGCCATTTTGGGATATATACAGGACGATCCCAAAAACATTAATTTTTTGACGCCTTTCAGATATGCGGCATGAATCACATTGTTTTGGATCGTTAAATTATCATATAGAAATTCCCCTCGAAAAGTATTGTTGGCCAATATGCCGCCGACTTTTGCTGCTGCCAAAAAAACAAATTCAGGCTTTTCGACACGGAAGAATTCATTTACTTCATTTTGATTTCGTAAATCAAGTTCCGCTGAAGTTCGATGCAATATATTTTGAAACCCTTCAGCATTTAACTTCCGAAAAATAGCAGAACCCACCATGCCTCTGTGGCCGGCAATGTATATTTTATTATTATAAAACATGCTGCATGAATCTGATTACCATAGGGAGTTATTTAGAGGGTTTTGTAATAATCCCTGAAAATAAATTGTATATATCGTTTTACTTCTCCCCAACCAACTTCTGAAAACATAAACGGCATTTCATCTTGTTCAGCATCATTGAAATAGGTAAGACTTTTTAAAACAAGTTGAATACTTCCATCTTGGTATTTGTTTTCATATAATTTCAGTAATTCATTTAACGGGATAATTTTGAGAATAAAATACAAATCAATAAAATCTCTTTTTTTTCCTCGTCCAGTAACTGCTGCTAATTTCATACAAGCAATATCTTGAATTGAAAGAAATCTAATTCCATCATCTATCATAGGCGGTTTTAGTAACCGATATTTATAATTGACAAAATCAACTTTAACTCCATCAATAAAGCCAATTAGGATATTTTTTGTATTCAATTCAACTTGATAATGGAAATTTGCACTTATTTCTGATTTTATAATATCAAAGTGGAGTTTCGGAATTCCAAAAAAGTCAAGGTCTGTAGAAGTACGATGGCCCAATTGCAAAGAAAGTGCAGTCCCTCCTGCTAAATTGAAACCTGCTAAGGTTTCAATTCCCATTAAATTTTTTAAAAGGGAGTATGTGTCTGGCCTGACTGTCTTAGTAAAAGAAAATAAATAACTTAGACCAACTCAATAAGCGTGACTTATTATTTTATTCAGACCTTCGTTTCACATGGTCTAAGTTATTGATTTCACTTTTCTTAGTGTGTAACACTTGAACTTTTCTAAAGAAATATTAAAAATAGTAGCATAAAAATAAAGCGATTTTTCATCCAGATACCTCATGTTCAGTATAACCTCTTTTACTTTATCCTCGCCATAAATTTTCCGAATGAGCAACCAGTCTTCGAGGCTTCCAAGGGAAGCCACCCGTTCAATAATATAATGGCTACTTTTTTCAATCGATAAATTATTTCGGTTCACATCCCAAAAAAGATGCGCTGATAAATCTGATATTTTATAGTCCTTTTCCATTTTTATAATCATACAAGATAAATCAACAATGGAACAATGGAACAATGAAATCACTCAAACTCATTTTTCACATCAAACCCCTCCCTCAACAAAACCTGATCTTTTTTGAATAATTCAATGTCATTAGCCAGCATTTCCCGGATTAGTTGTTTCAATTTATATTTTGGTTGCCAACCCAATTTTTTCCTTGCTTTTTCAGGATTGCCGATCAGCAGTTCTACTTCTGTTGGGCGGAAATACCGGGGGTCAACCTGTATGACTGTGCTGCCGGTCTGCACAGGATAATCGGGGTGGAAGGCTCCCACAACAATACCTACTTCATCCACCCCTTCGCCATCGAAGGTGAGTTCAACGCCTATTTCGCTGAATGCCATCCGTACAAATTCCCTGACGGAAGTGGTGACCCCGGTAGCGATCACAAAATCTTCTGGTTCCTTCTGTTGCAGCATGAGCCACATGGCCTCCACGAAGTCGGCAGCATGGCCCCAATCACGCCGTGCATCGAGGTTGCCGAGGTAGAGTTTATGTTGGAGGCCCAATGCTATTTTTGCGACGGCACGGGTTATTTTCCTGGTGACAAATGTTTCGCCACGGAGGGGGCTATTATGAACGTGGCCCTGGCCAATCCCACAATGGAAAGTTCCACTTTCGGTGGTCAAATCATAAAACCAGCCGTCAAAATCCGGCATTTCGATAACCTTTTTGACTTCATTTTTAACTTTGGTAAGATGGTGGGAATCGTCTGGGATATATCCATTTTGGACTTTTCTGATGAAGGTGCGGCTGATGCACGATTCCCTGAAGATTGCCCGTTGGCCAAAGCCCGCTTTCTCCAATTCGAGTACTTGCCCATATTTTTCAAGAGAATTGCGGTGGTTTTGTCCATGTCCGGAATCGCTCAGAATATTGATCGAATAGTACAGCCGTTCCTTGCCCCATTTTTCAACCGTTTCGACGTTGATGTTATAATCTTGCCCGGTCACGTTTTTTAATAAAAAGAGCAACCCGGCGGCAAGGGTAGGGGAGTTGGTTTTAAAATTCCGGAACTCGTAACGGGAAGGGTTTGATTTTAACCCGTCTGCATGTTGATAGCCTTTCAGAAAAGCAGTCTGTATGGGCACTGGTGCGTTCAGGATTTGGGCGGGGACCCGCTTGTTTTTGTACGAATCATAAATGGGAAACTGCCCTATCCACGGGGTGGCATTGTTCAGCCTCAGTTGCCATATCACGGTTTCCTCATTGAAACCTGATTTGGTCTTCCAGTAATGGACGGTGTTTCGGGGGTTCAGCGACAGCCATATTTTTTCATACATTTCAAGTTTTGCCCGGTCCTTGGAGGTCAGTTGGAGTTTATGCCCTTTGTTGTACCCGTCGCCTGTGATAAACCCAAGCAACCTTGCCTCGTCCGGGCTGATGTCAGTGTCGGCAGGCGCAACTTCTGGATATTCAATCAAGTTGACTTTGTCGCCGATGGCAATGTCCCGGAATGCCTTTTCTTCCCCTCCTTCCATGATGCAGACGTGGCTTCCCGTTGCCACATAAGCAGCATTTTTTGCGATGATAAAACGTGGCTGCTTGTTCTCCTTTTCTATTTGGTGGGGGTACCCGGAAGCGTATATCACCTTGGTCCAGCCATTGGCATCCCATACGTATAGATCCTCGGAAACACGGGTCTCCTGGTAACAATCCAGGGATTCGTCTATTGACAGCTTTCCCCTGTTGGTGTGGTTTTTCACAACCTCTGAAACGGGCTTAATATCTATTCGTCCATGCTCGCCTATTTTGAAAAATACAGGCATGAAACCAGCAACTGTCTCATGGTTGAACAATATGCCGTTGCATGCAAACATATCATAAGCCTCCCGGTAATTCACGGTCATCCAATAGGCATATAATTTAGCAACAGCGTAAGGTGAGCGGGGATAAAAAGGAGTCGTTTCGGATTGAGGGACTTCCTGGACCAAGCCGTATAGTTCAGAGGTTGAAGCCTGGTAAAACTTGGTTTTTTTCGTCAGGCCCAGCAACCGGATGGCTTCCAAAATGCGGGTCGTTCCCAGTGCATCGGTATTTGCGGTATATTCCGGTGCGTCAAAACTTACTTTTACATGCGACATGGCACCAAGGTTGTATATTTCGTCAGGTTGAACTTCTTGTATGATGCGGATCAGGTTCGTGGAATCCGTTAGGTCGCCATAATGCAAAATAAAATTCCTATTGTCAACATGGGGGTCTTCGTACAAATGATCAATTCGCTGCGTATTAAAACTGGAACTCCGCCGTTTGATACCGTGGACTTCGTAGCCTTTACTTAAAAGGAGTTCGGAAAGGTAGGCTCCGTCTTGTCCGGTCACGCCTGTTATCAGGGCTTTTTTCATGATGGATTTAGTTGTGGTTTTTTCTAAGAAAAGTGAAATCAATAACTTAGACCATGTGAAACGAAGATCTGAATAAACTAATAAGTCACGCTTATAGAGTTGGTCTAAGTTATTTATTTTCTTTTACTAAGGAATGAAAATGAGATAGTTTCATTTTTAGGCGAATTATTTTTTTCTTAATCAAGGCGTTAAAATGGAGCATATCCGCCGATACGTGACATTTTTAACAACAAAGAGTAAGGAAAAAAGAATCGGATAAAAGTGGTACTTTATTTAGTTTTCATTCCTAACAATAGTCCGTGCAGGTTTTAGACACAAATTTTCGCTAGTTACACAAATTGTTAATTGTCAGCTTTTTATGAAAAATAATTTGTGCAGATTTGTGTCTGGACAACTTGCTGATTATCAGGGGGGGGTATAAACTGCCCGAACTATTTTGATTTCGAAAATTTAATAAACCCGGTTAAATCAGAAAAATAATCCTTTGACCAGATGTTTATTTCCATTGGATCGTCTACAAACCTTTGAATGTCGCTTTTTGCGGATTCAACGTCTAAAGTTGAAATCCTTTTTTTTAATATCCCCAGGAACGTTTCCCTATCGAGGTTTATGCCAGGTTGCCAATGCCCGCTTTCCACAGCACGTTCGTAGAGATGGGTTAAATTGAGCGGCGTCCCTCTTTTGACAAACCATTCGAAGTCGTACCAGTCCCTTCCTTTGACCCTGTTTTTCCATTGCCTGAACAGGACTGTGTGCATTTTGCCGGCAAAGAGAAACTCTTCTTTCATACAATTGACATAAAAGGAATAGGGCCGCAACAACAATTTCGGTTCATACTCAAATTTCAAAGGTGGACACCTATCTATTTCGACCTTTATTTTTACCGTTGGGAAGGAAGGGTTTTTCCTTTTTTCATTTATTTTCAATATCCCCCAAAGGGTGTTTTCTTTGAGAAAGGCAGATTCTATTGCAGAAATTGCCGCTTTCTTTTTTATCACCATATTGACATCCAAGCCCAAAATCTTGAACTCATTGATAATATCCGGGATGAATTTTTCTATTGAAAAATTTTCGTCTTTATAATTGAGGGAAAAGTCAATGTCTTCGGAGAAACGCCGGAGCTTGTAAAATACCCTTAGGGCAGTACCTCCATAAAAAGAAGCGTGTTCAAAAAACCCTCCCCGGGCAAGCCCTGCAAGCGCAATTTCCTGCATGATCTCCCTCTTTGCATGAAAGAGTGCTTCTTTTGAATTAATGTTATAGGTGCCAAGCCAATCATCAAGTAGTTCCATGGGTTTTAGCTTGAGGGCAAAACATGGGTTTCAACCAGATCTTTTAGATGATTTAATTGCTTTCTTTTTCTATTCGTTTTCTTTATATATTTTTCTAATTCGTCCAGCCCCAATTCGTTTAACCTATCTAAATCAAACCTGATGTCTTTGCCTAAAAAATCTTCCATTTCTAATTTGTTTTTTATGTTCAGTCGACGTGTATGCCAGATAATGTCGCATATAGCTTTTGTTGGAGAGGCTATCAAAAATGCAGTCCTGCTATTGGTCTGCTCGTAATTGATGCCAATATGGAATATTTCTGGAACAGAAGAAATATACCTGAAACCCCCGATCGGTGTTGATATGGACTTTGACCGTTTAGCCGTAACTGATTCGATTAGGTTCACACGTTCAGGAATCAAACCATGGTAGGATAATGCGCTGTATAAAGAAACGTAAGAAGGGCCGTATAGAATGTTTGCAACGTGAAACAAAGACAATCCCTCATCTTCGTAATTTTTTTTAAAAAAGTACAATCCCCTTTTTATTGGAACAAGGTCTCCCTTTTTTAGCATATAGGATATTTTGTCATTTGAACGCCTGTAGTTGTTGAGTAAGGCTACGAGGCTTCCGTGCGTTACGGGACCGGATAATACAGGAGATTTTTTTTGTCCCATTGTTGAATTTTTACATAAATAAACGAAAAAATTCCGATTATCTATGCAAAGATACCAAAAGATAACTCAAATATTGACTTGAGTTATCAATTTCTGTGGTTTAACTTCGACTACCAAGAATAATATCCGAAACCGTGTCCCCGATCGCAAGGGAGGAAGTGGCCGCCGGAGAAGGTGCGTTGCATACATTGACAACACGGCCATTTTTTTCGATCATATAGTCATCTATCAACATGCCGGCCCGGTTGCAGGCCTGTGCCCTCACCCCTGAACCGCCTGGCAACAGGTCATTTTGCCGGATGTCAGGTATCAATTTTTGCAATGCTTCAGTAAAAGCCCTTTTTGACCAGGAACGGTACATTTCCCCGAGGCCGTCTTTCCAATATTTCATGGCTATTTTGATAAAGCCCGGATAGGTCAGCGTTTCGGCCAGTTCCTGCCAATTGACATCCGTTTTTTTATAGCCTTCCCTTTTAAATGCCAGCACGGCGTTTGGACCCGCCTCGATGCCCCCCTTTATCATCTTCGTAAAATGCACGCCCAAAAATGGAAAATCCGGGTTGGGTACCGGATAGATGAGGTTTTTCACCAGATATTGTTTTTCGGGTTTCAGCTTATAATATTCGCCCCGGAACGGGAGTATCTTAAAATCCAGATCGGGCTGCGTCAGCTTGGCAACCTTGTCGGAGTACAGGCCCGTGCAATTTATTGCATATTTTGTATTGATTGTCCGGTTGTCGGTTACGACTTCGAGGCCGTTGTTTTTGGTTTTGATGCCTTTTACTTTCTCCTTAAAATATATTGCCCCTCCTCCTTTTTTAATTTTTTCTGCATATTTTTTGGCTACATCGGCATAATCTATAATGCCGGCCTGGGGCACCACTATACCTTTTACGCCATTTACATAAGGCTCTATTTCTGAGAGTTCCTCTTTCCCCACTTTTTTTATGCCTTTAAGCCCATTGGCAATGCCCCTTTCATATATCTTATCCAATACCGGGATTTCTTCTGCAGAGGTAGCTACGATGATTTTTCCGCACAGTTCATAAGCGACATTTTCCGTGTTGCAAAAATCCAATAACTGCTGGTATCCCTTTTTGCAATTGGTGGCTTTCAGGCTTCCCGGTTTATAATAAATACCGGAGTGGATTACGCCGCTGTTGTGCCCGGTCTGGTGCTGGGCTATGTCCTTTTCTTTTTCGAGCAGGCAAATCTTTAGGCCTTTGTTTTTTTCTAATAGCTTTAGCCCGGTGGCAAGGCCGACTATGCCTGCGCCGATAATGGATATGTCATATTTCATTGATTTCGGCCTGTACTGGATTTACTTTTACATTGAAGGTATTCGTCTCTTTTATTCCATCAAGGGTCAATTCAATGGGGCGTTCGGGCAGGTTCTTGAATATTTTGAAAACCAGTTCGCTTTTATGAAAAAAGATATGCCAGGCGGTGAGGAAAATGATGAGCAGATCGGTCTTGACGGAGGCGTTTTTTTGGTACCATATTTCGAGCTGACCTTTATATGGGGCGATAAATTCCCGGTAGTAGGTGTGCGGCTCCAAATGAGTCTCGGAAATCAATTTTTCTTCGTCGCGGAAAACGATGGAGCCGATGCCAGTGATGCCGGGCTTGACGTTGTAGATGGTTTCTTGGACACTTTTCGAATAGGCCTGGTAATCCCTGAGTACCTGTGGTCGTGGGCCGACAATGCTCATGTCGCCGATCAAAACATTGACCACCTGAGGCAGTTCATTTATTTTGGTCATCCGCAGATATTTGCCGATGAAGGTTACCCGCGGGTCATTTCGCAAAGTCAACGACCTGGTGAGCATGTTCGGGCTGTCTTTTAGCATAGTGGCAAATTTCCAGATGTTAAACGGTTTGTTTTTGAAACCGATCCTCTCCTGAAAATAAAAGACCTCTCCTTCTGCCGTCAACAGCAAGGCAAGGCAAATAGGGATCAATAACGGGGACAGCACCAACAATACAATGATGGAAATAATTATATCAATAGTCCTTTTTATTGTATGGTACATTTTAGGTGGTAACTTGGTGATTATTCATTGTTCATTATTCACTATCCATTTCTCTACATCCGTTGATCCAGGTTTTTTCCGGTTTCTATATGTTCAAAATTCGGGATGAATTCGGCTAACAGTTCGACGATCATTTCTTTGTTGACTTTTTCTTTTTCAAATAAATTGGTAAGTGCCGCAAATATAGCTTCGATTTCGGACAGTTCTTTTTTGGGCGCATTTTTAATCACGCCCAATGCCTTAAACCTATTCAAATCCAACTCCTCTTGCTGCGTATAAAATTCTTCAAAAGATTTTTCCCCCGACGTATCAGATGGAAAATAATGAACTGGCCATGCTGATTTTCCATTCAAATTGATTGCCGACAGCTGGGCCTCTTGTTCCGACTCACAATAAACGGGTTGCTTACCCAACTCCTTTAACAGCGAGTCTCCAATATCGGAGAATTTTTTCATCTTTTCCTTTTTCAATTTTGGGAAAAATATATCCCCGGCCTCTCCCAGCATACAGGCCAACAAACAAATCTGCCCCGACTCTTCCGGCGACACAAAATATCTTTTAATATCCAGCGGGGCAGCCAGTGGCTGCCGTTTTAGTAGTCTTTCCAGAAACCCCGCAAGCAGGCTACCATTGGAAAATGCCACGTTGGCAAAACGGGCCGTCGTAATGGGCATTTCGCGGGAATAGGCCAATATAACCTCCTCCATCAATTTTTTGCTGGCCCCCATGACATTTACCGGATTAGCGGCCTTGTCGGTGGAGACACAGAAAAAATGCTCCGGTGGGTTTTGCAAAAGCAGGTCGAGCAGCCTTTTAGCCTTCAGCACATTATTGTTGACCATCGCCTCGATGGAATAATGGTCTTTTTCGCTCCGCACGTGCTTGTGCGCTGCGAAGTTGGCCACGATGTCGAAGGGGCCTTCCTGTTTCAGGATTTTTTCAAATACCGGGCCACTGAAATTGATGGGGTAGGTGAGGTAGTCATTAGGGACGTTCAGGTCTGGCGAACTGCGGAGGTCGCGGGTCAGTTCGGTGAGGCCGTTTTCGTTGGTGTCAACCACATATAACCGGTGTGGCTTGAACTTCAGGAGTGCATTGATGTACGATGAACCGATGCTGCCGGCCCCGCCGATGACCAATACTGATCGGCCATTAATATTGTCTGCTAATTTGGTATGAAAGGAAAACAAATCGGTCGTAAACAGGCTCTCTGCCCGTTCGGTAACGTGCCTACAAATAAAGCCGTTTAAATCAAATGTCAAATTCATACGGACATAACAAGCTTTGGGGAAATGATTTTTTCATAAGACCCGACCACGGACTCAATGACATATTGCACTTTGTCAGGATCAAGGCCATTATAAATCGGCAAAGATATTTCCCTTAAATAATTGTCATAGGTTTTTGGATAGTCATTGATGTCATATCCAAGGTTTTTAAATAAGGTAAGCATGGCCATTGGGATGTAATGCACATTTACCCCAACCCCTTTTTTTGA
Organism: Saprospiraceae bacterium; assembly: GCA_029263015.1. Taxonomy (GTDB): domain Bacteria; phylum Bacteroidota; class Bacteroidia; order Chitinophagales; family Saprospiraceae; genus UBA6168. Next base: position 14,959 of record JAJCYI010000215.1, read on the forward strand.
AATTTCATTTATTATTTCATTCCGTTGTTGCTCCGTTATACCTTTGATGCGCAATGGGTACAAATGGTACGAAGATGTTTTTTCTGCATTATCAAATGGTGGCAAAATTGCCCATTCGTGTTTTGAAAAATATTGGTTGTATTGTTCAAATATCTGTTTTCTTTCCGGCAATAGTTCCGACTTGTATTTCCTGATCTGTGCCAGCCCGATGGCCGCGCATATATCCGGCATGTTCACCTTTAAGCCTTGGGCGATGATATCATATCGCCAGCCGCCGACTTGGTTTTTTTCAAAGGCACTTTTGGTTTGGCCGTTCAAGGCAAACGCTTTTAAAAACTTGTATTCCTCAGCCACCTTAAACGGTTCAGGCAAGTTTAAGCAAACCACGCCCCCTTCTCCAGTGGTGACATTTTTCACGGAATGAAAAGACATCACTGTTACATCCGCCAGAACGCCTGAATTTTTATGTTGGTAAGTAGCTCCTATAGAATGGGCCGCATCTGCTAATAGTAGTGGCCTGCCAAGCTTTTCCTGTTCCCTGCTCTTGGGTTGAAACATGGCCTTTACCTCCTTGTCATTCAGCACTTCGTATATGGCATCGTAATCACAAGGCCAGCCACCAATGTCAACTGGAATGATTGCTTTTGTTTTTGGAGTGATGGCCGCTTTTATTTTTTTTGGATCAATATTGAAATCATCACCTACATCTACCATAACAACTTTGGCTCCGATATTCATGGCACAGAGAGCTGTGGCAGAATAGGTATAGGAAGGGATGATTACTTCGTCCTCTGGGCCGACGCTAAACCAGCGAAGCATGAGCATGGCACCAGAAGTCCATGAATTGACACATATGGCGGCTTGGCAGCCGGTTAATTTTTTTACCTCTTTTTCCAATAACCCTACTTTGGGTCCTGATGTGAGCCAGCCGGTATTGGTCAGGCAATCGTTGACCTCTATAAGGACGTCATCGTCTATAAGGGGAAGGGCGAATGGGATTTGCATGTTAAATCAGTTTTTATAAGTGGAATAACTTTGGTGATTTAGTAACTTGAAAGTCGATAATTTACTATTCGTTTCGTACAAGTTAACAGTAGTAATTTCTCCTACCATAGCTTTTGCTCATCTGAAATATTACCCTTGTTGTTTTTTGATTTAACGGAAAGTTGTAATTTGAGGATGTAGTATTCGAGGCTTTTTCTAACTCCTTTCTCTATCACTAATGCAAATTTATTAATAATCGTTGTTTATCGCTTGGTACAGTTCCAAATTTGATATGATTTTTTCGCTTATAGTATGGCCAACTATCTTTCTTGCCTTTTTATCTATATGGATTGTGGGTTTGTCATAGTAACCTTGTGATGATTTATCTTCTTTGATTGCATTTTCTAAAATCGTTGATAAATCATAAATTGCAACCTTAGAGTTGGTCTTTGCTTTACAATTTTTCAAAATATTAAAAAACCGGTTTTCCAATTCTGAATACTTTGCATTTTTAACATTTAGCCTATTTTCAATTTCTTTCAATATTATTTCGTTTTCGGCTTCCATTCCACCAATTGCTGGAGCTGAAGGCAGAAAAAACAACATTACCTTTTCATCGTATTGATTCAGCCGGTTGAAAAAATACTCGACTCTTTTTTCCACTTCATTCAAATAATTTTCTCCCCATTTATCGTATAAATAGTATTGATTCAAAAATTGGGCGGCGGCTGCCCCTTGATATCCAAACCGATCGTCTCTCATTTTATTCAGACTAATGAAGTAATTGATCTGCTGAGATAGAGTAGGGTTCAGGACTTCGATGGAACTAAATGATGCAAGTACTTTTAATAACATGTTGTTTGGAATCATTGTGTTCAACGAATAATATATTCTTGAATCCCGAGGCCAACAATTATTGGTTAGCTCTGGTGGTCTTTGCATCAACCAATCAGGATTTTTCAAAATTGGCTCCCCTTTTAAATCAAAATCAATTCGTGGCCGATCATCGTTGCGCAGAATTTCCGCAAAGTCGTTGCCTGCATAGAATAAAAAAATTAAATAATCAATATCCTCTTGAGGTTTGATTAAGGTTTCATACGCTATTATTTCCTGAACAAATGAATATCTTGGAGTGCCTAATGAGAATACTTTTACCGCTTGTCCATTCTCTTCAAGGTAGTCTTTCAAAACTACAGATTGATGATACGAGCTATCTTTCGTTACAAATTGATGATGAGAATCTCCAATGACGGCAATATTGATATGGTCTTTTGTTTCAACTGAATCACTAAAGATTTCAACTATCCGGTGACTAAAGCCATAAAACTCTTTCCCATCTTTTCTACATTTTAATTCCACCAAATTTAGCTTAGTCAAAGCAAAGTCGAATGCGAGGATTAAAACTAAAAAAACCAGAATATTGATAACAATTAGTTTTAGTATTTTCATTTCTATAAATAAGGTTTAAAAGACTTACTCCAGTAAAACTCCACTCAATATCACGAATCTCATCCGAGCAATGGATTTACTTGTGAGGTGATATTATCAAGACGGGGTTTAAATTATAGAGGCAATGATAAATAGAAAATGATGTAATTAATTCTGAATAAATTGCCAGAAATCAGTGGCAATTTTTTCCCTATTAAAATAAGTTTGAACATATTCAGATCCATTTTGTCCCATCACAGGAATTTGACTTCGGTCGTTAAATAATTTGCATACTGCGTCTGCCAATTCTTTATCATTTTCTGGTTCGAAGGCAATTCCTGCTTTACCATTTTTAATAAATAAATCTTTCGCCTCTCCATCAACTCCCAGCAGGATTGGTTTTTTCAGATAAAGTATCTCAAATATTTTTGAGGGGATGGCTCCTTTGAAAAGAGCGATTTTTCTAAGCGGAATTATAGAAACATCGGTAGAGTCAATAATACCAATGATTTCTGCTTTAGAAACTCCTGGAAAAAATGTAACATTAGTTAGATTCAATTCCTTTTTCAGCAAAAGCAACTTTTCCTTTTCAGGCCCTTCGCCAACTATTGCAAACTTGATATCTGGATAATCTTTCAGGCGGTTTGCAGCATTTAGAATTACTTCAAGCCCTTGGGCATATCCCAATAGCCCTCCAAAATAAACAATAAACTGATTTTGAATATAACCTACCTTTTCCCTCCATGGCTTGCCATTTAGAGAGGTATTCATATCATTTATATCTATCCCGTTCCTGAGCCAAAAGATCGGTTTGTTGGGAAACCGTTTTTTAATATCTGCAACAATTCCTTGCGTTTGCCCGGAAATAAAATCTGCGTTTTTATAAATCCATTCTTCTAGTTGGGTACTTAACTCTATTAATAATTTATTTGTCACAAGGCCCAGTTTGACAGCACTTTCAGGCCATAAATCCGATACATTGAAAACAAGTTTGGTTTTTTTCCACCACTTGAGCATGACAGCGGTAAACCCTAAAAATAGGGGAGGGGATTCGCAGATAATTAGATCAAATTTGCCTGTTCTTAATATGCCAAAATACAGGGAAGAAAAAACGAATGAGAAATAATTCAACAGCCTTGAAATCAACGATTTATTTTTACTAACATAAATATAGCTTCTATGTATTTGCATACCGTCCACTTTCTCTTTCATGTATCTTTTACCTTTATAGCCATCGAAGATTTCATATGCAGGATAATTTGGAAACCCCGTTAACACTTCGATTTTTGCTCCTTTTGATTGCAGTTGTTTGGCAAGCCCAGACAACCGGTTTTGAGGCGCACCTGTTTCTGGCGGGAAATATTGAGTCAGTATCAGTATCTTCATTTTAATTTCAAGAGTGCTTCAATTATTCTACTTGAAGCATTTCCTCCACCATAAAAGTCATGTTCTTTTATAAAATTTTTCGAACTAAAATGGTTAACCGCATCCATAATCTCATTGCTGTCAGAGCCAGTTAAAGTATTGTATCCATGATTCACGAGTTCTTTCCATTCTGTTTGCTCCCGTATGGTGACACAAAATTTATCAAAAATAAATGCCTCCTTTTGCAAGCCTCCACTATCAGTCATGACAAGCTTTGATTTTTTTATCAAATTTATCATGTCTAAATAACCAACAGGGTCGATAATGGTGGCCTGAATTGATAAACCAAATTCGTCTATTTTTTTGCGGGTGCGTGGGTGCAGCGGAAGCACAACCTGCATTTTGGATTGAAGGCAGTTTATTGATTTAACGATGTCAGTTAACTTCTTCTGGTTATCTGTGTTTTCAGCACGATGTATTGTACATAAAATGTAACTATTTAAACCCAAGCCTAATTTAGTGAGAATAGGAGATTTTTTTTCCGCAACCTCTGCGTAATATCGTGCAGCATCTTCCATGACATCGCCGCAATTAAATATGTTGCAATCGAAATTTCGGAACCCTTCTTTTTCAAGATTCTCAATAGCAAGTTCAGTTGGACAAAATAAAACATTGCTGATTCGGTCAGTCAGAATACGGTTAATTTCCTCCGGCATTTCCATATTGAAACTTCGGAGACCCGCCTCAACATGCACAACTTTGACATGTAATTTGCTGGCGGCTAATGCCCCGGCAAGTGTAGAATTGGTATCGCCATAGACCAAAACATAATCAGGTTCTTCCTTGATAATTACTTGCTCAATAGCTTCCAACATTCTGCCAGTCATTGCACCATGGGAGAGGCTGTTGATTTCCAAATGATAATCAGGTTTTGGTATCTGCATTTCTTCAAAAAACACGCTGGACATATTTTTATCGAAATGTTGACCCGTATGGACAATTACCTCTTTAATAATTCCCCGATTTATAATAGCCCTCGATACAGCAGCAGCTTTAATAAATTGTGGACGTGCGCCAACGATTGTTATAATCTTAATCAATAGGTATGTTTTTTAATTTTCTCTTCAATTTCCGGTATTCAAGAATACCCATCGACCTGAATAGCCGCCCTTCATTCTTTTTTTGAGAAGTATAATTGTTTTTATTGTTCGCAATTTTATCTATTGCTTTTAACATCGCCTTACCAGCCAATGCTTCAACTTTTGCTTCATAAACGCTAATATCATCGAATTTACCGGTTTTACTTAAATACTCTTTATGAATAATAGGCCCACTGTCTATTCCTTCATCAACTTTGAAAACAGTAACTCCAAGAGGGACATCGTTTAAAATGGAATGGGCAACAACATCTATCCCTTTAGCTTCAGGCAATATGCCTGGGTGTGCATTTAATACTCCTAAACGAGGTATTTCTAAAAATGATTTTTTTACTATAGGAGCCCCCCCCAGTATGATAAAATCTGGTTGAAAAGACCTGAGTTTCTCCCTGGATTCTTTTGAGTTTATTTTATCAAAATATATAATTTCTATATTATGCTCTCTCACCAAATCAAAAATTGATTTATGGGACGAGTCACTTTCTTTTAGCGTTTCAGCTTTTACATCTTTCAATTTTGTCATACGGTGAAAAATTCTCCATACCAAATTAAAAAACCCTTTTTGACGTAAATATCTTTTAATCGAATTTTTCCTAATCCTTTTATTGTAATCACTGCTGCCAAAAAAGATAGCTTTTGGAATCTGCCTTTGTTTTATCAATTCGTGCAATACTATTCTACCGTGAGAATTGTCATAGGCAACGACGAAAATGATGTTCAACATGCTAATTTTCTAAAATTAATCGATGGTTATGATAATTACCTAGTACTCCATCAAAAATTTCCCGGGGGAGTAAATAGTCTACATCAAAATTAGTATTTAAATACTTCAATAATTTAAAATAGAATTTTCCATAGCCGGGATAAATGAGGGTATCTTCAAAAGTTCGTTCATGCCAATCGAGCACTAACACACCATCTTTTTCAAAAACTTCTTTAATAATCCTTTCAATGGCTTGTAAACGACACTCATCAGTTGGATAATTGGCATATTGAAAAAGATGCCCATCCATGATTGTGCTTGGGATAACCACGTGATCTAAAGTATTTTCTTGGCCAAACCAAGTTTTGAACGGACGACAAGTAGCTAACCTGAAACCAGGTGAATCTTTCCATGCAATAGAAAGGTCATATTTTAATCCTGAATTAGCCTGTTTTCTGAATGTTTCAAATGGGTCGGCCCAATTCAACTCCCAATAGTGATGACGTATACCTAATGCTGGTATTCCTCTTTTATTGAATTTAAGCCTGCTGTTCAAAAAAGCTTGTTCCTCCTTTTTATAATAGATACCTGGATGGATACCAACTTCTCCACCATTTTTTTCTATTTCATTAAGAATGTTCCATTTGGACGAATTATCAATATGGTAAGGTGGATCGTTAAAATGGTTTTTATATATATTTTTTCCTGGATAAAAGAAAAAGGTTGAACAGGCATTTAATTTCTTTTCTTGTTCAAGCCATTCGATAAATCTCCAAAATGGTCCTTTATCCTTTCTGATTTTACTTTTTATTCCATGCACAACTTGCCACCAATATTTCAGGTTCCTGAATCTTATCAATTTAAAAAAGGATTTGGAGATTTCATAAAAATGATAAATTTCCGGGCCGTCAACATCATGTGTCAAACATATTTTCAATATATTTTGTGGAACGTTTTTTTTACCAATTAATTTCTCGATAAAGGTATCCACCCATTGATCCACCAAAGCAAGGCCTTTGAACGATTGCCTTTCTTTTGTCAGATCTGTTGTCAAAAAAGATGTAAATCCGTTTGAGTTATTCTTGTTTTTTCTCTGTTGTTCATCGAATAAAATAAAAATTCTATAAATGGCTCCAATTGGGTCAAAATATTTGGATGCTATGCCATACGGCATCCACTTATTATCAACCAATTCAAATTTAATGTTCTTGTCATAATATAGTTCACTGTAAAATATAAATGATGATTCGTTGCATTGTTCATATCCATAGTAGTAATCTGGTGTTTTACCAGTTAAAATAATTTTGATTTTACCTGTTTGAGCAATAAAATCAAGCACCCCCAAAAATCGGTCATAATTTATTATTTTACGAAAATCAGGATTTATTTTTATTTTTACAGTCATTGTTTCACTACAATCTACTTACAACAGCTTTAAACTTGCCATTAGGACCTCTTGGGATTTTTGAAACCTGAATAATGTTTAACTTTATTTTACCCAACTGAGATTCCATTCGATCTTCTATTAATTTCAAATGTTTATCATTTATCTTTTCGGTTGCCGAAATTAGGATTTCAAAATCTTCCAAATCATTTTGAATTACTTGGGCTTCTACGATTCCAGGGATGTTAATAAAAATTCCGTGGAATCGGACCATCTTTCTGCCATCTTTTCCAATTACAATATCTTCTATACGCCCTCCTATTTCTTTCACGGTTTGCATTTCTCTTCCACATCGGCATTTATTATCACTTACAATTGCAGTATCGCCAATACGATAGCGAATTAAAGGCTGATCAAAATTAATTATACTCGTACATACAATATTAGCTAATTCGTCATTTAGAGCAGATTGGTTATCATCATTTAAGAATTCCAAAATGCCTATATCAGGACTTACATGATACGATCCAAATTCACATTCAGATATTTGACCACAGGCTTCAACACTGCTCCAGGTGTCAAAACTTTTACAACCATATGCTTTTTGAAATGTTTTCCGCATTTCATTAGTCATCTTTTCACTAGACATTATAACAGCTTTTAATTGAGGTATATCACGAATAGCGTATTCAATTAAAAACTTAGCTACAAAATAATTACTCATAGCATATCCCATCATATAATCCACTTGATGATTTATTATCCCCTCTAAATAGCTATCTATATTTTTTGGGTTTATATGGTAAGCTGAAAAATATACCTGTTTCTCAAAAATATTCCATCTATAAAATGGCGCCTTTCCATGACCTTCTTGTATAATCCTTCTACCTCCAATCATACCACGAGTATCATTTTTACTTACTCCAGCCCAATTTTTCACTCTAGCTTCATACCCTGCGGTCCATTTTTGATGCATGGGTTTTGAATATAACGTATTTACCGGGGTTCCTGTACTCCCGCTGCTTGCGAAAAAGTTACCTCCAATTTCACACTTGCTCGATATAAGCTTGGAGTTTCCAAATTCCCTAAGATCTTTTTTTTCAAGAAAAGGCAAATGCTTTAAATCATTTAACTCGAAGCGCTCGAAATCTACTAATTTAAAACCCGACTCAGAATACTTTTTGTTATAAAAAGGAACCGTTAAGAAAGCATGTCTTATCAATTTTCGTAATTCAACCGTTTGGTAGTCACGCCATTGTTGGGCAGAATACTCTTCCCGTTCTTTGAATTTTTTTAGCTCGCTATTATAAATGCCTCCAAATCGCCTCTTTTGCCAAAAAAGACCATAGGCTGATATGCCAATGTTTTGTATCCCAACTGGAAGGTGAGGGTAAATTTTGTCTATTATTGCAGGCATTATTAATAAATGCCAATAATTATTGGCATATTGAGGTTTTTATGGAAAAAAATATTAGGATAAATAAAAATCCTATATTCTTACAAAGCATAATCCCTATTTAATCTTATTGATAGCATGTGTTTGTCAAAACTCCTCTTAAAATATTCTAAGGAAATTACTCGGTAAAGTAGGCGAAGCTACTAATTTGAAATTATTGCATTATTTATTAATAATAAATACAATCGTATTTAGAATACAGCTTGCTTAGAGGTTTCAATAAATGATTTTGATTTTGATGCTGATTCCATTAAATAATTCGTTGGCTTATAAGATGGTACAATCTTTTGTAGCCATTCTCGAATCTCTTGATTTGACTTAGTAGGAAATTCATTTCTAAATTCACAAATATTGTTATAGAATTCTACAGGATCAAATAATTCTTCCTTATTGGTAATAAATATTTTTTTATTTGGGGTTTTTTTAATTTGTCCTGCATTTATTAGTAATTCTTCAAATAATTTTTCACCTGGTCGAAGACCTACTATCTTTATATCTATATCAACGTAGGGGATTAATCCGTTTAAACTAATCATATCTTCTGCTAATTTTATGATCTTAACTGGCTTTCCCATATCCAAGACAAATATTTCGTTGCTTTGTCCCTGAAAGGCCGAAATCAAAATAAGTTGAGCTGCTTCTTGGACAGTCATAAAATATCTTATTACTTCATGATGTGTTACAAAAAGGCTCTCGTGTTTCTTAATCCGGTCTTCAAATATGTTAACCACACTCCCGTTACTTCTTAATACATTGCCGAATCGAACAGCAGAAATTTTCGTATCAGGATAGGAATTGGAGTAAACTTCCATTAACTTTTCAACGGCACGTTTAGTTGCCCCCATAATATTTGTAGGATTAACCGCTTTATCTGTTGATACTATTACAAGATTATCAACCTTGTTTTTGCAAGCTATTTTTAATACAATTTCAGAACCATAAATATTGTTTCGAATCGCTTCATCAGGATTGGCTTCCATTAATGGCACATGTTTATATGCAGCTGCATGAAGGACTATATCTATCTTTTGAGAAGAAAAAATATTTTCTAACTTTTTTTCATTTAATATATCTCCTATTATATAGATGACATCACTGAATTCTTTCAACTTATCTTGAAGATTAAATATTGGGGTTTCGGCTTTGTCAAAACAGATTAGTTTTGCAGGTTCGCTCAGTGCTACTTGATAGGCTAATTCGCTGCCTATAGAACCTGCTGCGCCTGATATAAATATGGTTTTACCTTTAATGTTTGATTTAATGAAAACAAAATCCTGCTTTACTAACGGTCGACCTAATATGTCTTCTATGTCGATTGGTTTAGTTTTGTTTAAAGTTACATTTCCATATTGTATTATATCTGCATATGAAGGTAAGATTTTAAGTTTAATATTATACCCTTTCAAAGATTCTCTAATGTCGTTAATTATGTTTTTTTCTACAGAAGGCATAGCTATATATGCCAACTGAATTTTATATTGCTCTATTATTAATGACAAATCCACGATCTTACCTAAAACATCTTTCTTGTAGTCATCAACAAATCCAATAAAATTAAGGTTCTTATTTTTTAATACTTCTCCATATAAACACTTTCCCGCCGCTCCTTTCCCAATTATTATCGTATGCATAAGTTTAAGATTTAAAATTTGTCTGATCGAGAATTGAATTTCTAAAATTTATTAAGACAGATTAATTGCATATCAATTTATTAGGAATACGAAGAAACTCAATTACTGACCAGGCTTGACATACTTTAAAAAATTTTGCTTCAACAAGCATTAAGATTGTAGGATGGCGTCTATTTTCGAAATTAATTTCAGAGTTAATACAGATGGGCTATATTGTTGAGACTTAGAGTACCCATTTTTTGAAATTTTATTATAAAGTGGTTTGTCTTTTAATATTTTTAAAACCTTTTCTGCCATAGAGCGATAATCACCATGATCTACCAAAAAACCATTTACATTGTTGTCAACTACATTAGGAATACCACCAACATTTGTTGAAACTATTGGCGTATTTGAAGCCATTGCTTCTACTAAAGCAATACCAAAAGATTCTATTTTTGTTCCATGTATTAGAATCGTCGCATTTTGATATAAAGAGGGCATTTCTTCGTACTTTACATTTCCAATAAATTTAATGTCTTGGAGGCCAAGTTTGGAAATAAGATTTTGAAGATTTTCTTTCTCTGGCCCATCACCAGCTATTAACAACTCTGCTTTGGGAAACTCTTTTTGGACTATGGCAAATGCCTTTATTAAATCATCAATACTGCTGTATTTTGCCAACGCCTTTGCAGAAAGCAGAGTAATTTTATCAGAAGAAATTTTATTACAGTAAAACCGTTCGACATCCACAATGTGTGGAAAAACGGTGCAGTTTATTCCTTTTTCCTTAAATGCAATTTCAAAAAGAGTAGTTGGTACGAATATATTTTCAAATAATCTTAATAGAAAGATATTTAATTTGTTGAGTTTTGCCAACATATCACCTCCAACGAAATCTAATATCACCTTTTTCCTACTTATTTTGCAAAAAAATAGCGCTGGTATTACTTTAAAATAGAAGGAACCTCCAGAAGAGGATATGATAAGAATTATATCATTTTTTATAATTTTAGTACATTTCATATAAAAATGAATGTACTGATACAATTGGCCTATATTTAAAATCCTTATTAATTTTGGTAGTTTAGCATTGGTATTAATTTTATCTACTAAAATCCCTGTTTTTTCAAGACTTGAGCTGATTGTATGGGCCAATACAGTCATTCCTGCTGAAGGAGGGGGGAACGGTGCGATTAAGCCTACCTTTATTTTCATATCAAGAGGCTACTTGAATAAATGTTTTAATATTGTCAACCATTTTTTTAGTTTGAGCCTTAACGGTGACCTGTTTTGCTTTAATGATTGAATTTTTAATTAGTTTTTGTCTTAATTGATCATCTTTGATGATGGAGCTCACTGCGTCAATAATTTGATCAACAGAATGAGGTTCTATTAATACGACATTCTCCATATTCTTTAGATAGTATGGAATTCCTCCCACATTTGTAGCAACTACAGGAAGTCCATTTGCCATGGCCTCCCATATGGTTCTCGGGAATCCCTCATGATAGGAGGGGATAACATAGATGTCAGCCATTTTATAGATTTCATTCAATTCAGCACCTACAGTTTTCCTCCCATGAAAAACCAAAAATGAACTGAAATTTAATTCTTTAGCTTTAGCTTTTAGATTAGATATTACGGTGGTTCCTCCACCTAATTCCCAACCTACTAAATGCAAAAATATGTTGTGCCCATTTTTTCGAAGCATAGAAGAAGCTTGGAGCAATTCAAATAGCCCTTTTGCAGGGTCTATTCTTCCAGTATAAAGTAAATTTATTACTTTATCGTTGCAGCTATCTTGACGTTCATGAAAATCGTTGTCAGTAACCGTTGTTGTGATTATTTGTTGTATTTCTGCGGATCTTGAATTGTATTTTTTTAATAATTTTATTGAATTTACTAAAATATTAGTCTTTAGAATCTGTTTTTCAAACATCCAGTGATTATGAAATAAATATAATTTTATACCAATGTTTCGCAACGAATTAGCTTTAAAGTGCATGGCACCTTCGTGATAGTCACCAACAATCATGAAAATGACTTTCGATCGTTGTATATATTTGTGAAAGTATGGTGCTAAGGGAGTAGGGGATCGGACGATAATTGCGTCAAGCTTATTGTTTAGACGCAACTTAGAACTTAGTACCCTGCTGTGAAAGATAGATCTGTGCCAGGCTGGTGTTTTTTTCCCAAGATTTATCCACTTAATATTTTCTTTTGCCAAACAAAAATCAGCTTCTTCACTACTTTCGGCTTCGTGTAAGTATAAATATAGTTCTTTTACTTCATTAGCTAAAGCCTCAATAAATACCGCAAAATATCCAGGTAAATATAGTTTACTATTTTTTTGAACTATTGATATATGATAATAAAATCCTAATCGCATAAATAAATCAAGCAGTTAAAATGGTATTCTTGATTGGGTTACTGGTTATTCGTTTTTCTTCTTTTGAAACAGCTGATAGGAAGATACCCATTGCGGCTAAAATGTAAAAAAGTAAACTGCTATTCTCTATTGTGGTGAGGGTGATACTGTAAGTTAATAAGGTAAAACCAAAAGCCAAATATAGCGGTGATTGTGCTATTCTGTTTTTTGAGAATATATTTTTCATAATAAATAACAAATCTTTCATCCAATAGAAGATGCCAGCCGTTGCAGTTAGACCTCCAGCAAGTATAAAAGTTAAGTATTGATTATGTATCAAAAATTCGTTATTATCATAAGATAGTTCAATATTTCGAATGCCTTTGCCAAACGGGTGTAATATTATTTCTTTGATAGCCTCATATATGAGTGTTATTCGTATAGCTGTTGTCCTCTCTTGATAGTCTATGTCTTCAATGCTAAACCTTTGATTCAAGGCTTCATTTTGCGACATTAGATAATCTAAAATTTGATAGGTCACTATAATAACTGGAATTATAACCAAAAGTAACCTCCACATATTTTTCTTTTCTTTTACCATTATAATGACTATGACTAAAATAGTGAACATGAAATTACTCCTACTTTCAGCTAATAAACAACATGCTATTCCAACAGCAAAAATAAAGTAACCAGTTGGACTTAGTTTATTGGCATGACGATAATATCGTAGTCCAATATAAATTGTTGAGATTGATATATTCATCCCAGGGATGTGGTGATTTATTCCTTTTAAAATTCCGTATGAAGAAAAATTTCCACTTAAAACAACCAAATCTATAATATAATAACACCAATAAATAAAATTAATACAAAAAAAAGCATCTAATAATATCCTAAAATTAATATATTTTAGCAATGAACCGATCCCACAAGCGCCAATTAACAATAAGTACATTGCAAAAGTGCGAGAAAGATTTCCCATGACATCACCTGAAAATAATGCCCCAATTGTGCATCCAATAATAACCAACAGCAGTCCTTTAAAATAGCCCGTCCTAAAAAAGTACCTTCCCCCATTTGCAATTCCAAAAATCCCACAAACAACAAATAGGGCTCTGCCTAAAGTCAGAGGGAATCCCGGTATTGTAATAGAAAATTTTTGAATGTCTATCGTCTCTGCAAATACCGGAATAAGAAGTAATAATATTATTAGTTGAAGCCCTTTGTGCATTTAGCTTGATAACGTATTATTGGTCAACAATTTATACGTGATTATAGCACATTTTTCGACACTATAATTGCCCGCAAGTTCATAAGTATTCTGGACCTTTTCAGCTAATGAGTCAGAAGAATTAATTATTGTTGATATGACTTCAACTATTGAATCAGGGTTTTTAGGTTTAATAAAGAACACTTCCTTTTCTGAAACCAATCCAGGTATTCCTCCTACGGGAGTAGTAATAATAGGGGTGCAATTGGCAGCAGATTCCCATATAGAATGTGGAAATCCTTCATGCAAAGAGGGTAGTACATAAAGTTGTGCATTCTTGTAATACTTTAATAGCCGTTCACCGAAAGGTATGTACCCTTCAAATTGAATATTCGTTTTGATGTCATTTTCTTCTGCAAGTTTTTCTAATTGGGATTTATACAATGAATTTACCTTCCCTACTACCTTTAGCCTGCAATTAATTGCTTGCTTTTTTAATATGCCAATGGCAATCAGTAATTCCTCAATTCCTTTTTCCTTCACGACCCTTCCACAGAAGAGTAGCTCAGGATTATTTCCTGGTATTTGAAATTCATTAGAATTGAAATCACTATGTTTGATGGTATTTGTTGGGTTAAAATAGGCCTCAATACCGAATTCATCTTTAAGTTCACGGACAATGTGGGGAGAATTGGCCATCATCAAACTATTTTGAGCAATTTTTTTTAGCTCAAACATCCGATAATGATGCATTGCCCAGAGTATCATATCTGATCTTTTTAAACTGAATACAGGTTTACTGTCCAATAAACTTCCAACCAATAAAAAAGCCTTAAATTTTGTGGGACAATTTTGATAAACCAGTAACTGCCTAGGTGTAATTCCTCGTATCAGTAAACAATCATAATCGGATCCTACATCCTTACATATTTTCTTAATAAAAGCAATTCTATTTGATCTTTTTGATGTTGCTGACCCTAATGAATACAGTTTAATATTGCCACCAATCACTTTTGTATCTTGCTGAGTTAATTTTTTGTCACTCGTATGCAACAGCAAGCCAATTTGTGAAAAATGCTTTGCTAATTCATTGACCCATGAGATAATGAAGGATTGAGCCCATATATCAGCATCGTTTACAAAGGCAACAGTATGGTGGTGTATTAATAAGTTGATAATTTAGTCTTATTTTGATTTATAACAAGCTTTCAAAGAGCAAAGTATTTGGGCTCAAAAAAAAATTGCTATTATAGCAACCTCTAACAATAGATTTTTTATAGAAAAAAATAACATTTTTGAAATTTAATGGTGTGCATAATTTCTTGTTTAATGTATATTTTCTTTTCGTTAACTGTTGTTCGAATTATTCCTATAAATGAGTTCATAAAAATCTCCAAACCCATGTTTTATTTTTGCATCAACATTAAAGCCGTTTTTACTTAATAATTCAGAAATATCTTTGAATGACTTTGTATTTAGGTACATATCATCATTGTGCATTTCGAATTGAATGTATTTAATATCATTTAATTGTTCATTATTAAATAAGCCGATAAGGCATGAATATTCATGTCCCTCTGTATCGATTTTAAGTATGTCGATTGATTCTTTGCAGTGATTTTCGATAAAATTGGAAAGCGTTGTCACTTTTACAGGATAACTTTTTTTAATAATTTCGTTTGGATTGACTCCTAATATCTTCGACTTTATTTTGAGATATTTCGAGGTTAAATTTAAATCCTCAAATGTTGACGTAGAATGAAATATATTCTCATGAAAAATTTTTTCTCCAACCATTTCGCTTATCCCAAGCTGTGATAGTTGAACATTTAGATTATTTAGATATTTAAGTTTCAGTCTTTTAAATAAAATTGGATTAGGCTCAAAGGCGATAATCTTGCAATTTGGATTAAGTTTTTGAAAAAGATCAATTGATTGCCCAGTATTTGCCCCTACATCAATTACAAGATTGATATTATTATTAAACCTACTTTTGTAAAATTTAATTAATCGTTTGTTAAATATCAATTTCTCGTTTAATTCAATAAATTCTCTAATTAGCCGTATTCTAAGTCTTTTTAGCATATGTTTGATTTTATGATTGGAACTAACTAAAGTATTCCTCTCTTGAATTAATCGTTTTTTTATTAATCGTTGTAATTTTCTCTTTTGGGCTGGTTGCTCAGTATAGTGCCTGTCGATTTTCGTACATACTGTGCTATCTTCTAGTTTTTTTAATGAGTACAATGCTTGATAGTTTTACTCTATTTTGATTCATAAATTTCTGGGACATTCCCTTTGAAGAAAACTTCTACGAGCGAAATTTTACTTACTTTTAAATAAGATCTTGGAATGGAAAAACCCAAGAAAAGAATCAGTATAATATACTTTATAGCCAAAGCAAATTTCACATTATATTCACCAATCCTTTTGACGAGGACATTTAGAAATAAAAGTGTCGATAGAGAAAAGAAGAAAACAAAATACATTAGAAAATATGGGTGTACATAAGAGCCATTCTTTAAAATGAACGCTGCAGGCACTCCCCAAGAAAAGAAACAGCATACGTGCAACCTTAAGTCGGTGAAATATTTGTTTTTTAAAAATTGAATGATCAAGGTAACTAAGCCAAATGAACCCAATACAAATAGAATGGGTGAATAATTACTTAAAGACCTTGTGATTAACCGACTTAACCAAAGCTTGATCGGTATCATTCCTGTTTGTTCGATTTCGCCACCCAAATCTTTTGTCCCACTGATGCGTTCTGCAACACGTTCGGAAAGTTTTTCTATAAATCCAGGTAAAGTGGCTATGTGGTATAGAAGGACTGTCAAAATCGTAAATGTTAATACCAAAGACAGCTCTATAAATAATTTTTTTGTCAGTCCCTTTTTTCTGCTTGGGAGGCCAAAAACAACAATGAAAAAAGATGGAATAAGACTCAATGTAAAATAAGAACTCCATATGCATATACCGAAACAAAAAGCAAATAGGTACAGCCATTTTCGGATATTTGTAGTTACATATTGAACCAGAGCCATATATGTAAAAAGAGAGAAACTCAACATAAATGGATTGATATTCATGTCGTTGTAAAAATAGCTGGTCAAAACAAATGGGGAGATGGATAAGAGCATGAAAAGAGGACGTTCCTTTTCATCCAGAAAGTTCTTTGCAAATAAATAAAATGCCCATAACAAAAAGATACCTGAAAAGATAAAAAATATGGACGAGCCTTTTAGACTGTTCTTGAATAAAGGTGTTATTAGAGAAGTTAATAATGGAATTAATGGGGGGCAGGAAACATAAACTGTATATTCCCCTTTTAAATCAAATGCGACGCCACCCACTTTGACTCCTTTTTGGTTGTAAATTGATTTATTTGGTTGTTCTGGATAGACATTTAACCCTTTTGTAAAAGCAATACCTTTCTCTGCGTGAGTTTCTGAAATTAATAGTATTTGTAATTCCTTAATAGATATTTCAGTATCTTGAACTTTAACAAATGCGAGTAAAATGTAGGCAATAAAGACAAATAAGGTTGCAGCTTGAAATTTATTCATAGTTGGCTAATTCTTGATTCTAATATTTAATTTCAAATAGATATTTCACCATTTTTTCTTGAAATCGCCTTTAGAAAAAAATTTTTCAATTAGGCAATAAAGCATAATAAAAAAATATCGACTACCCATTTCACGAATTTTTAAGTTTGACACACCATGTTTTCGGTTCTTCCAAGAATTGGGCACTACTTTATAGGAGTATCCCCTGATAATTGCTTTTAATGAAAGCTCAATCGTCAAATTAAAATGAGGGGAAAGAAATGGTTTTAAGCCTTCAATGGTTTTTTTCCGATACAATTTGAAAGCATTAGTAGTGTCATTATATTTGATACCAAAAACTATCTTAATTAAATTGTTTGCAAAACGATTCAATATTTTCTTAGCAAAAGGGTAATCTATAGTGTTGCCACCAGATATAAACCTGCTTCCAAATACACAATCGTAATCTCCTTCCATCATCGTTGCATAAAATTTTACCAAATCATAAGGTGAATCCGATAAATCCGCCATCATAATAGCCACACAATCACCCGAGAAATTTTCAAGCCCCTTTCTTACGGCAAAGCCAAAACCGTTAGGACCTTCATTGGTAATGAATCGAAGTGTATCATATTTTTTGGAAAGATTTTCTAAAACGGAAAGTGTGTTGTCCGAAGAATTGTCGTTAACGACAAGAATCTCGTTATCGATTTTTATTTTCTCTAGAACCTCATAAATAGCATGGATGGTTTCGGGAATGGATTCTGCCTCATTGTATGCAGGTATAACTACACTGAGTTTCATAAAACCGGTTTTTCCAATTTACTTTCTGGGAAATTACCGGACAATTCAAATTCAGAAGAAGCCCTGGTGGACAGACTAGAATAGATTTGTTCAAGTATTTCTTCCAGACTGTATTTCCATGACCATTGTGGATAATGGTTCTTAAATTTAGTAGTATCGCTGATCCACCAGATATGATCTCCAACCCTGTTTTGTTCTGAATAGGCAATGTTCATTTTTTTACCGGTGATTTTTTCACAAAGGGATATTGCTTCCAACATGGAACAGTTTGAAAAACGACCGCCTCCGGCATTATATACTTCCCCAAAACGTGGGTTTTGGTAAAAATGCCAGAACATGTTTACTAAGTCCCAACTATGTATATTGTCTCTGACCTGTTTGCCTTTATACCCAAATATTGTATACTGATTACCCGTGATGGCGCATTTCATCAGGTAGGATAAAAACCCGTGGAGTTCTGCACCTGAATGGTTAGGACCGGTGAGACAGCCACCACGGAAAATGCCAACTTTCATCCCAAAATATTTGCCGTATTCCTGGGCCATAATATCAGCACTGACTTTAGAGGCGCCAAATATGGAATGTTTACTGTTGTCAATGCTCATGGACTCATCAATCCCATTTTGATAATAGGGGTGGCTTTGATCAATTTCCCACCTTGTATCCAATTCAATTAATGGCAGATTATTGGGCGTATCGCCATAGACTTTATTGGTGGAGGTCAAAATAAATACTGCATCGGGACAATGTAGGCGGGTAAGCTCCAGCATGTTCATTGTTCCAACAGCATTTACTGAAAAATCAGTGAGTGGTTCTTTTGCTGCCCAATCATGGCTTGGTTGGGCTGCCGTATGAACGATGATTTTGATGTCCTTGCCATACAGCTGAAATATTCTTTCTAATTCCTTGTAATTTCGGATGTCAAGGCTACAGTGTTCATAATTTGACAAGTTTTCGCTCAACCACTGTTTATTCCATTCCACAGAAGCTTTTTCTCCAAAAAAATAAGCACGCATATTGTTGTCAATACCAACAACTTTGTCAAATTTTGGAGAAAGAAACTTGACGGATTCGCTGCCTATAAGCCCTGCTGAGCCGGTTAAAAGTGCAATTTCCATAGTTGAATTATATAATTTTGGTTAACCATTTATATCAAAGATTGGCTTTAATATTTTTTCGTTTTTCTTCATCCACTCAAATATGTCCTCTACTATCCTTGGCATCGAAGATTTAGGTTGCCAACCTGTCGTTGACTTTATTTTCGTATTGTCTGTAAGATAATATGGAACATCGGCATATCGGTTTTCAAGGACAGGTTTTATGGGGATTTTATTACCTGTAACTTCTTGGCACAATAGCGTCAACTCTTTAAGGGAAGTATTTGCCTTCCTCCCACCACCTACGTTGAAAGTCTGACCATTGATCTGGTCCATATTGTGCATTTGCAGGTCTATCAATTCAAAAAGGTCGTTTATGTGTAAAACGTCTCTAACCTGTTTTCCTAATCCTCCGTAACCAATATATGACAGTTGCTTTTTCCAAAAATGTCGAGCCATCCAGAGAACAATGACGCCCTGATCTACTTTCCCCATCTGGAGAGGCCCTGAAATAACGCCACAACGATTGATCACCATTTTTATATCAAACAAGTTATGGTATTCTTGCAACATCAGCTCAGACATGAGTTTAGTTGCACCATAAGCTGACCGAGCCCCTTCCAAGGGGAATTCTTCAGAAACTCCTTCCCAGCTAAAACCATTAGGTTGAGGATCGCTGGAAACCTCAAAGCGATTTTCGTTTTGTAAAAGTTGAATTTTATTCAAATGTCCTATTGGATATACTCGGCTGGTGGAGAGAAAAATAAACTCAGCTGAATATTCAGCAGCTAATTGGAGGCAATTTATGGTTCCAACTAAATTGGTGTTGATTAAGTAGTCCATTGAGCCATTCGAACCACTCAATACGGAAGGTTCAGCCGCTGCATCAATAAGCAGGTCAAATGCTCCAACTTGCTGCAAGTCTTCTTTGTTTCGAATGTCACCATGAATAAAAACTACCTTATGTTTAGCAAGATTGGACAAATTTAATTCGGAACCTCTTCGTTTCAGGTTGTCCAATGCAATTATACTATAGTCGGGATATTTTTCTGCCAACTTGATGGCAATATTAGAACCAACAAAACCACATCCACCGGTAATAAGTATTCTTTTAGCCATTTATTTCAAAATTTTAAAAACATCCCTCTTCATTGATAATTTCATTAGCTGAGAATTACAATAATGTTTCTGATAAATTAAGATCATTGAACAGTTGCCTATATTTCATCTAATAGGATTTATTTTTTCGATACTTTTTTAATTTATCCCTTTTGCCAAGTATAAAATCTGTAGCTAAAATGCGATATAATCCAGGGCTAATCATTAATCTTTTATTTTTAGAGGTTGCCATAACAAGATGTTTTATTGCTTTAAATCGCTGCTTTTTTTCTATTGATTCCAGCATACTTAAAAAATGATAATCTGCTATGTTGGATTTTAGAATTTTATTTTTTTGGGCAGGGGTTAAAAATTCGAAAAATGGATGTTTGAATGAGGTATTAATTATTTGCTCCCATTCAATTTTAAAGTGTGAAGCATTTTCAAAACTCT
Organism: Saprospiraceae bacterium; assembly: GCA_029263015.1. GTDB lineage: Bacteria > Bacteroidota > Bacteroidia > Chitinophagales > Saprospiraceae > UBA6168. The sequence continues at coordinate 35,627 of JAJCYI010000215.1, forward strand.
TTGTTCCAGTGCACATTCGAAAATTAGCCAGAAAAACCCCATTTAAATAATGTATGTTAAATCCATTCATTCCTGCACGAAGCCACAATTCCTGATCCATTACATAATGATATTGCTCATTCACTCCCTTCAATTTGTTTAACACCTTCCTCCGCATGAAAACGGTCGGCTGTTTTACCATATTACTGGTCAATAATTTTACAACATCGAACGGCTCTGAAATAGATACCCCTATTTTATCACTTTTTTCATTAAGTATATTCAAATCGCTACACACCATATCTGCCTTCTCATTTTCGAGCAAATATTTTACTGCTGTTCTGATTGCTCCTGGTTCATACGTATCGTCGGCATTAAGCCATCCAATTATTTCTCCTTTAGCTTTTTGGAATCCTTTGTTCAAAGCATGAGATTGACCACGGTCCTTTTCAGAAACCCAGATAATATTGGGGTAAAGTTTTAATAGATTAACTGTCCCGTCATCGGAGCCACCATCCATTACCAAATGCTCCACATTTGGATAATCCTGGAGAGCGATACTTTCAATGGTTTCTTTTAAATAAGGCATGGCATTGAAAGAAGGAGTAATGATGGATACTAATGGTAAACTGTTGTTGTTAATTGAATTGTCTGACATTTTCAATGATGGAGAAATATATAATGAAGTTAATTTCGGATAATATCAATAGCTTCTTTGCATATGGATAAAAAAGTTTGCGCAAAAACTTTAGTTCTTTCAGGGAGGGCCTCCCTGGCTACTGCTTCCATTTCCAGATCTGGTCCTGAAGGTATTTTATTCCAGGCCGTTTCCAATTTCTTGGCAAGGTCGTTTGGGTCGTGTGGATCAAAATATGAAGATTGAGGAGGATTTTGTTCGAGGTGAACGCCTAAGTTGGACAACAACATTCTTTTGCCAACTGACTTGCATTCCTCGACAATGGTACTCCAGCCCTCAAATAGAGAAGGGTTCAAAACAAATTTGCTCTGGCGGATTAAATGATAAACATGATCATGAGGAATCAATCCCAAAAGTGCGACTTGATCCCGAATGCCCCATTCACTTATCTTTTGGAGGATATTGGCGAGGTACATTGGGTTTCTTACATCAACCGGATTTCCAGTCATAACAACGAATGGCCGAATCCCTTTTTCTTTCAATATCTTCATCGCCCTGAAAACGACAAGATGGTTTTTATGGGCCCAAAATTGATTTGGCAGATAAATAAAACCTTCAGGGAGATTATAGGTTGAAAGAACTGATTTAGGGTCAATATCATATAAACCTTTTGGTGCGTGAGCAACAAAACGCATTACTCTGGTTTTATGCACATATGCCGAGGCAAATTCCTTAAAATCGTTTTGTGCGTCTTCACTGCTTACCACAACCAATGGTACATTTTCAAAATACTTTGGTAATTTTTTATTGTATCCTTCCACCACCTGTTTACTAAACATATGAGGAAGATGCATGAATTGAAAATCAGGAATCCAATATATACTTGCCGTATTTTTACCGGCTGATAAATAGGAAGGAAAAAAGATATCTATGTTTTCATTTCTTAAAGATCTTTGAATTTGAATATCGGTTTTTAATATGCGCTTTGAGACAGCATTAATTTTTTTCTGAACAAGATTTCCAGCAGCCAATTTGTTGATAACCTTATTCTCCTGTTTACCGTTTTTATCACTGTCGCTGACCAATTGGAATAACTCAATCTCAGGAGCAAATAATTTAAGAGCTTTGGAAAGATTCCTCCTATAAGTAACACCACCCGTCCAATTGGCCCCACCTAATTCATTTAATGCTATCCGCATAGGATGTATAGTTATTTAAGTTTGATTTTTGTGTTTCCAAATAATCGAGCTTCTCTAAGTAAAGTTTTGGAAATATCTTCTAAATTTAATTGAAGCAGATCATCTTTCGAGCAGGGACCTACGAAACAAAGCTCCAAGACTGAATTAAATTTAGCTTTGTCCAATCCCAGTATGGTTTGAAAAACATAGCTAGTAGTTAGTCGATAGTCAATTATTGCATAAATGCTATTTGTGGTATTTTTTATAATGTGGATTAGGTCAAAATCAAATACAAAAGCATCGTCGGAAGGAGCGTGGTGATGTGGGCCATCCACAAAAATAAAATCATAGGGTAAATCCGGAACGTCTTGGTAACGCACCCCTCTAAACAATTCAAATGTATCTTCTATTCGTGGACTTAAAACAAAATTTACATATTTGGAGAGAAAATCTGGTTGTAAACTTGTAGCCATATTAAGGTATTTTTCCAATTCTTCCATTGCTGTAATCTTACCAGGAAACCCTTCTTTTTCATTTTCCATCAAGGCGTAAGACATAACCAGGGTAGAAACTCCGGGGCCCAATTCAAGGATGTCTTTAGGTTTCCTTTCTCTCACCGTTTTATACAATATCCATAAATCACTCCATGAACAACCTGTTGATTTGGATTTGGCTTGATAATTCTTTAATTCGCTCCATAGTCCTTTATTTGCCTTTAAAGAGTTGATCGCAATTCTTCTTGCAATTCTTCTTGCAATTTTTAATAACTTCAATTTTATAGAGTAAATAAAATTCAACATTCAGGGTAGGTTTATCAAAAATTAAAGAAGAATTGCTTTACATTCTTTTTGCCATATTTCATCCAGCGCTTGCCTCAAATTCCTTTTAGGTTGCCAGCCGCACTTTTCATGAATGTGAGAAATATCTGCCAACTGGTTTGGTCGATCGTATTTTCTCCTTCTTTCCGGAACCGATTCAATTTTAACATATTCTTTTATAACTTCTGCACATAGCTCTACCAATTCGCCAACTGAGTATTCTTTGCCAGAACCTACATTGAAAGTCCCCATAGGATGTTCCATTGACATATTTCCCAAACTGTAAAGTGCGCCTGCAATATCCTCCACATGAATATAATCCCTTTTGGGATAAAGATTGCCCAGTTGAATGTGGCGGCTGCCGTTGACCAATTGCTCCATAATGGCCGGGATGAGATGCGGATTCGTTTCCCTTCTACCAACGGCATTAAAAAGTCGGGCTACAATTGCCTGGCTGAACCCTTTTCTGGCGTGATATTCTATCAGCCCTTCTCCCGTCAGTTTGGTTAGTCCATAAATATCTTTGGTGGAAATGTTGCTATCCTCACTTAATGCAGTGGTTATTTCGGGATCATAGATAGCTCCGGTTGAAGCAAATATCACCCGATCAACTTTATTTTTGCAGGCAGACAGTACACTTTGTGTCCCTTCTATATTGATCCGGATCGCGTGAGCAGGATCTTTTTCACAAGCGGGGATAAAATGGATAGCAGCCAGATGAAATACATTGTCCGGTTTACAATCATCGATTACCGAGGTGAGCAATTCGGTGTCAAGAATATCTCCTTCGACAATGTTTAGGTTTGGGTGCTCAGGTAAAAAGTCACGATTTCCTGTTGAAAAGTTGTCATAGACCCAGACTCTTCCTCCATTTTCTAAGTAGAGGTCAACTAAGTGTGAACCAATGAACCCGGCGCCACCAATAATAATTGTTTTGGAATTCATTTGTAGGATAATTAATAGTTAAGTAGTCGAGTCCAAATAATTTCCGTTTTTCTCGGCTTCTTTTCTCGAATTGCTGCGTTAAAAAAAGTTTGCGTAGCACCACTATGTTCACTTTTTTTGCCTTGCACTTCAATAAAATAAACTCGATAAAAGCTGGAAATTATTTAAACTCGACTACTTATTAATCAGTTAGGAGATAATACCGTGTCGTTGATATGAACATCAAAGACTTCGGCATATACATCATGAAGCTTTGAAACTAATACTTCGGTTTGCTCTAATAAGTGAGTAGACCAATATGTTCTTTCTGCTATTAAATTGTCGATGCGTTCGGTTGCCCGTCTTTCGTCAACTTCTCCCCATTTTTCGGACCAATCAATATACCCAATTCGAGACATCAAACTAAAGACTTTTCCTTTTATTCCAGTATAATCAATTGAAATAAAAGGGATGCCCAAGGCCATACTAAAAATGTGACCATGATATCGCATGGCAAGCGAGAAGTCAGCGTCATTAAGATTTTCCAACAATCCTTCAAGAGTGAGGTAGGCTCTTTCATTATAAATATCGTTGGACGGTTTCGTTTGGGAAATAACTAATCTATTGAAAAGTCGGTCATCACCACCAACCCAAGGAGCATTCATATGTAGCATATTCACTTTGATTTCATGTGTTTCACATAAATGTTCAACCAAACAGGAGAATTGTTTAGCAGCACTGAAATTCATTTTATTTACAGCCCAATCTTTCGATCCTGAAGAGAACTCATTGGTGTTGGCTCGAAGTAGGGTAGCCCCATTCAAGCTATTTTTGACTTTAGCACGATTCTTTGATTGATTCGCCAACCTCCAACGCCTGACAAAGGCAACAGCTGGGTCGCAGGCAAATTTTAAAACATGCTGTGGAAATAATTTAGAAGCATAATCATAGCTTTCTTCATCTCTAACGAATCCTGCTGTGGTCATTTTTAGAATGGCTATTGTTACTTCTTTGATTTGATCAGTGTGGATCGGCCCCACTCCGCAACCGAATATTATCCTGGCTTTTTGCTGTTTGTTAGCCTCTTTAAATATTCGCCAGACATCGATCATTGATTGAGATTCCATTAATGGGCCACCTCCCATAATGACAGCATCCATTTTTTCGATCAATTCAGGGGTATGTCCTTTTTTAATGTTTACCAAGACCACATTTTTTAGGTCATCCAGTTCATGATTTGTTTGTAAACTGACATGGTCAAAAATAGTGGTCAGGGTTATCTTACAATTGGGGGAACAAGATTTTATAAAATAAAGTACTTCCCCTAAAATTGCTTTGTCACCTGCAGTTTCTGTACCATACCAGCCGGTAATGAGCACTTGTTTCCACAATTTCGGATTATTGATTTTCGCTGATTGAATCGAGCCAATTTCAAAGCTTAGTTTTTGAGTTTGAGTGATTTTTTTTTGGATAATCCCACTGACTTTCTTTATACCTCGCTGGGCGAAATCGCTTACTTTTAGATTTGGGGCGAAATTCAAATCATAATCAATTCCGATTAATTCATTTCCATTTTGATCGAAAGTCTTGACCTCTCCTGGGTTATTGTTTTTATTAACTCTATCTACCGTTGAAGTTGAATATTCTAAAAAGAGTTCGTTGTAGTATTTTGAATAGGCGTAATCTGGACTATTAAATTTAGCGAGCTTTTTGAAAAATTGTGCAATATGGAAGCGTTCCAAATTATTAAATTTCGAGATGGCTGGTTGTCTTGAAGGTTTAAATAGAAACTGGGTAATACCAACTGCTTTGCAGAAGAGGAGCATGTCGTCGGCAAACAGGCAATTCTCAGGATTCAAAATAAAAAGACAGGAAACCGGAATTCTTTTTAAAAATATGTTGTGTAAATCCGTTTTTAAGTCTTTATTCAAAATAGCAGAAAATTGTTTTTTGGAATTAATCTTTTCAGATACTGGAATGACAAAGCTTAGGTCTATTCCGTTTTCCTCTGCGTATTTAATAATAGACATATAAGCTGAAAAATCTTGTCTTTTATCCAAGCTTTCTACGATAACCTTTACTTTCTTAAGATTTGAGAGTTGCTGATTTAATAATTCAAATACTTTTATGAATGAAAAGCCAGGCATCGTTATATAATCAATTATATGAACCTCTCTAACTTGTCGATATTGAACTAACCGTTTAGATAATGCATTTTTATTATCCAAGCTTGATTGCTCCTTTAATGCCAACTGTAGAATATCATTGCGGCTATTAATTCCAAAGATTTTGCCGAAATCATTCCTCAATGCATTCTTAAAGAAATTGATTTTGCTCATATAATAGATATTTTAAATTGCCAAATTATTTTTCTCAAATGAAATAATTGGATTCTGGAGTCTATCTAAAATCTTTATCCTAAATTGATAAAATACTCTAAAAAGTTATAATTCCTGCAACTCAACCATGCGTTTAAAAGTAATGGATTCGCTTATAAGTGAATCATAGTCTCCTGTTTCTACAATATTACCTGATCGCAAAACAAAAATTCTATCAGCGCTTTTGATGGTAGATAAACGATGTGCAACCATAATTAATGTATATCTTCCTTTCAAAGCTTCAATACTTTGTTGAATAGCTCTTTCTGTTTCTGAATCAAGAGCAGAAGTAGCCTCATCCATAAATAGAATATCAACTTCTTTATATAATTCTCTTGCAATAGAAATACGTTGCCGTTGGCCACCGCTTAGGTTAATTCCGTTATTGCCGAGCAAAGTATCTTCCTTTTGCTCAAGATCATTAATGAATTCTGTCAAAGACGCTTGTTCTAATACTTTATTAAATCGTTTTAAATTTTGGGTGCTTTTATCAGACCAGAAAGAAATATTTTCATATATAGAACCTGTAAATATAACTGGTTCTTGGGTAATGTATCCAATTCGTCTTTGGAGCGAACGCATATCTAAGTCAATTGAATCATAGTTGTCTATATAATATTTCCCTTTTTCTATTGGAATAAGCCCTGATAATACGTTTAGCAATGTTGTTTTGCCGCTCCCGCTTTTACCAACCAGTGCTACAGATTCATTTTTAATTATTTTAAAGCTAATATTATTTAATACAGCACTGTCACTATAGGTTACCGTTGCTTGTGATAATTCTAATGCATTTTCAAAAGTCTCAATTGATACCTGCCCGTAGTTTTCTTGGTTTTTTCCTATACTGTTCTGAAAATCTCTCATGTTCTCCATTGAGCCTGACATTGTTAGAAAATAATTCCATTGGGTTTTTACAGCAAGTAACGAGGATAATGCCCTGTAAAAAAAGAGCAGGCTAACAAGTATTGAACCTATGTCAGAACCGATCAAGTGTGTTTGGACGAAAACTGCTATGACTACAATCAATATCACAATCGGTTCTCTGACTGCTGTTATAAAAGAAGATAGTAACCCTAATTTACGATTATTTTTCTCGATGTTATCAATTTGCCCGCCTAATTTTTGTTCAAGGGTTATCACATTTCCTGTCGCCCTCAAATATTTGAAATTGCTTACAAACTGAATTAGTAATCCTTGATATAAATTAGATTCACGTGTTAAACTAGATGACTCACGTTTTGTAACTATATAAATATACTTGAATAGAATATTTGTGATTAGAGCACCTATAATTACTATAATAGCAAACTTGGCATTAATTAAAAGTGCAAAAGTGATGTACACTATTACCAAAAGAACACTCTGAAGGGCAGCTAAGTAATAAGTTAAAGACATTGAAAGCCTTGAGACTTCTCCCCCCATCGTATTTTGTATTCGACCTGCATCACTATTGACGAAAGTTTTAAAATGAATATTTGCTAAAGAATGAAGCATATTGAGCCTGATTTTACGAATAAAGGCTTGTTGAATCGTAACCCTGTAGTAATTCCCTATGTAAACTAGTACCCCTTTAAAAATAAAAAAGAAGCATAAGAAAGAAAGAACCACAATTAGGTTCAATTCTATGCCATATGAATTTAATACTTCAAAGATTATTTTCATTTCACCAAGACTATCAGGATTAACACCTTCTGGATTCTCAGCAATCTGAAGTAGTGGCAAAAACATAGCGAGCCCTAGTCCATCGAATACCCCTATCAATAAACCAAAGCCCATAATTATAAATAATCCGATCCCTAAGTAACTATAAAAATATCTTGGGTAGAGTAGCAGGCTATCAAAAAAGTTTTTTATGCTCTTGGATTTCATAATTCCAGATCTATTAATTTTGACTTACGGATAATTATAGTTTATTAAGCAATAGTCAGGAATGATTAGTTATAAATGTCCAACGAATTATCTTTAACAAACATATCTGTCAAAGAATCTATGTCTAAATTGATTATAGGATGATTTTTAAATTTCTTTAGGTCACTAAATAAACGACTGTATGCCAAGTACGTATCGGAGACATTCCTTTTTCTGACTTTTTCCCCAACGCTTTGACCAAGTCTATAATCACGAGATTCTAAATTGTTAGGTTTGGAATAAAAATGTTTACTAATCCTATATAAATTATTTTCTCTGTCACAGCCTAAATTCCGAGCAAAAGTGTTATCAAAACCGCAGATATAAATTCTTTTGTAGTTAAAAAAAATTGATATCGCTAAGGTTTTATACGCAGTCATGTTTAGATATGATCTGGGATAGCAGGGGTTGATGCTATTACTAAGTATATTGGAATCTTGAACGTCATTAAATTCGATTAAGGGTAAATTAGTTTGACCCTTAATTTTTTTTATGTTCAAACTAGACGCTAAAATCCCTTTTTTGATGATTGAGTTTGCATTTTTAAACGCAAGTTTGGTTAGTTTTATATCTAAGTCAAAATGTCTTGGATCACTGAGAACCCAATAGTCAATATCGATATCTTGAGCGAATGCGCTATTGACAAAATAGTTCAAACAAAAAGTTTCTGCGCCAGTTAATTCACAGTATTCCTTAATCTTAAATGGGTTTAATTTATTGATAGAAGGGCCACCAGATAGGATAAAACATTCTTTACCAGTTCCTGAATTTTTCAATTTCATCAATTCTCTAAATCTTTGTTTACGCTTATTCCCAAAGGGATCCAATAGTTTGTCCCTATAGTTAACCCTAATCCATTTAACAAATTGCTGAAAGTAATGATTAACTACTTCAGAAGGAACAGTCGGGTCAGGACAGGATTTTTCGATTTTCACAAAAGAAATTTTTATATTCTTGAAATGAGAATGAGATAGTTAGGGCAAGTGTAAATTCTAAAACACAAAGAGAGATACAAGGATTTATTAATCTGAGAAGGTTGAAATGTATTCGCAATTCAGGTTTTTTAAGGCAGAGTTATTATAGCCATAGAAAGTAATTCCATTCACTTTTGCTGCTTCATGATCATTAATTGAATCACCTATTAAGCAAGCCTCATTCTGAATAATTCTTTCGTTGCTTATCAAATTTTCCACTAAATTGTTTTTAGGAGTAGGCGATCCTGATATCGATGAAAAAAAATTTGAGATTTCTAAACTAGAACACAAATCTCTTAATTCATTTTGATCAGAACCTGAAACGATGTGCATTTCAAATTTTTTATGATTTTTTTCAATAAACCCTATGCTATCCTTAATGAGTAAATTCTTATTGGGAAGATGGATATGCATGATCTTTGAAAATTTGTCGGCATGAAATTTTATCAGATCATTTGTAACTTTTTCTTTTCTAATTATTTCATAAAAATACCTGAATTTCACATATCGAGAAAGTCCGCCATTTTTTTTATGAAATAAAAGTAATTCATTTATCTGTTTCTTTGGAAAACCTTTTAAGACTTCAGTAAATCCAAATTCCCTTATTTTATTTGAATCTATTATCACTCCGTCAAAGTCCCATAGAATATATTTTAAACCACTAAACATAACTTGGTGCCAATCCATTGTTAACTAGCCATCTTTCACAGATTTTTATATCTTCCATAGTATGTACATCAAATGCTTCTTCAACAGTGTAATGTTTTACTTTGTCTCCCATAAAAGACCATGGTGCAAGTCCGGTTTCTCTATTAATTGTGTTCATATTTAGAACCCAAAAGTTGTGACAGAGAAAAAAAGCAATTGGTAAATCTTGTCTATTAGTGGATACTTTCATATTAGAAAAATCAAAAAACGGAACCAATAAGCCATCTTCACTTAATTGTTTTGCTCTATATGGGTGGTGATCCATTTCTTTATATACTGGTACAACTGCTGTTAAACTCGAATCTTCCAATATTAATTTAACACAGTCATCGACCCATTCTTTTTTCACCATTACAGTGTTTGCAAGAAGGACAATCAGTATATCCGGTTTGCATCCAAACTGTGTTGCCATTACTTCCAATGCATGGTCAATAACATCTACATGTTGTGAATCGGGCTTCGCTAATTCCTCAGGTCTGACAATTTTATTATAACCAAGGCCAGAAGCTGCCTCAAGAATTTTAGGATCATCGCTACTTACAAAAAAAGCGTCAATTAGTTTTGCTTGCTTTGCCGCAGAAGCTGGGTAATGTAAAAGTGGATTGCCAAATACAGGTAAAATGTTTTTATCTCTTAGAGTATTGTTCCCTCTTCCGGTAAGTAATGCTACTACTTTCATTTAATTGTTATTTTCTGATATTATTTAGTTCTTTCAGTTTGTCTGCAAAGAGAGCTATATCAACTGAATATGCTAGGTAGTTAATGCCTAATTTTTTCCATTTAAGAAGGTCATCTGGAGAATCACAAAACGTACCTAAAAGGATATCATGTTCCTTTGCCATTTTTGAGAGATTTTTTATAGTCTCTATGATTTTGGGATGATCTATTTGCCCAGGGAATCCAATTGATTGAGATAAATCATAAGGTCCAATAAAAATAATGTCAATTCCTGTGAATTTTATTATTTCTTCAAAAATGTTAATTCCGTCAACACCTTCTAATTGAACAATGATCAAGTTTGAATTAGCATCTTTAAAATAATTATATTGGTCTTTATGAGCGTATTCAGCAGCTCTAACAAATCGACATACTCCTCTTGCTCCCTCCGGATGAAATTTGGATCTATTTAAGATTTCTTTAACCTGTTCCACCTTGCTAACAGATGGAATCTGAATACCATTAGCTCCAAGGTCTAGAGCTTTTCCTATTAAATTGCTATCGTATGAATCTACTCTAACTATGGATAAGAAATCAGAACTCTTACAAGCCATCAAATGATGCTTTAGAGTTTCTGTGGTAACAGGACCATGCTCCATATCAATGATAACGAAATCCATTCCCGTATTTGAGGTAGCTTCTATAATACTGCTGTCAGTAGTTTTAGAGAAATACCCTAATACACCAGAAGTCCTTGCCTTTATTATAAAAGAATTAATTTTTATTGATTGAGTCATTAGATCAAAAATGAATATACTGATCTGGAATCCATTTCATACAATGTTGGAAGAATGCTCATCACATTTAACTTATTTTTTACTGAATTGAAAATCAATTGATTTTCTATGAAAAGCTCATGTTCTTTGCTTGTAATACTTTCCTTGGGATATCCATCATATCCCACAAGATATACCTGTTCTACCTTTAATTCTAAAGCTGTCTGCAATGCTAATATGGTATGAGTATCATTTAAAGGGTAGTCAATAACAGATTTAGTTAATTCATAAGTGGAATTGACAACAGCTGAAGGAATGTATGTACCCATCTTTCGGGGGAATGGAGGAAGTATACATGTATGCCTAAAATTTTTAGCTGAATTAAAAACTTTTTCTAGTCTGTAACCTTCACTACCTACAAGACAAAAATAATGATCAATATTATTAATATCACTATAACTTGCTGAATTTTTTGAACTGGCATGGATGATACAAAGATTCGTTCCAAATTTATTCGTAAATTCTTTTATGGCTTCATGATGGTTCAATGCGCTTGGTCCTCCTCCAATTATTATGGCATTTTTATAATATTTCTGAGGTGAAAAAAATCTTAATTCCTGATTATCTTTTTTGCCTTCTTTTTTGTTTTGCAATGCCCTTATTATAGAATTAAATGAAAAATATCTTTTTGAAATCCATTCCATTACATCTTTTTGAGGGAGTGAGTTGCCTCCTGATACCATGTAAGGCAGATTAGTACCCCATTTAAAATCTTTTTGTAAATCTTCAAATTGATCGACGACTTCACTCAAAGCGTTAAAGTTTACACGTAATTCATTTTTAACATTTAATGCAGTTAATAACAATTCTGTTTTCAGATTACCAGCTCCTCTACCCATTCCTGTTATGGTAGCATCAATTATTTCGGCACCACATTCAAGAGCAGTAAAAGAATTGATCAAGGCCAATTCCATGTTGTTATGTCCATGAAATCCAATTTTTACATTACTTCTTGAGCGAACTAAATCATAACTTTCTCTTACGTCATTAGGGAACACGCTGCCATATGAATCAACCATATAAAAATAATCAGCAAGTCCATTTACAAAGCCTATATTTTGAATAAAACTTGATTGATGTTTCCAGTTGGACATGTACATTACATTAAATCCAACTTCAAACCCCATGGTTTTTATTTTTTCAGCCAGTTTTAAAGACCTGTCAAAATTTATAGGATTAACTGCAATTCTGACCATATCTATCAACCCAATACATGCTTCTAACAACTGTTTTGCTTCATTGGGATTAACATCCTTTTCATTAAGCATTATTGCAAGCTTTGATTTGGATTTATCCTTTACCTTTTTCATTAAGGATTCTGGGCAATAAAAATAAGCTCCCAGATATTCATCCTTAGGGTTACTCCTATATCCTATTTCCAAATAATTTACAGGAAGGGAATTAACAGAATTGAAGTATACCTCAGTTAATTCTTCACTAAAATCCCAGTTGGTATAGTAACCACCATCTCTTAAAGTGCAATCTAATATTTTCATAAGTGATTTCCTTTCGCCCAGTTAATCATATCTAACATACCCTTTTTGAAAGTTATTTGATTGCTAAACCCGTAACTGCTTTCGAAGAAGGAAGGATCGCCATATATGCCAAACTGATCACCAGGAGTGGATCCAGCAAAACTGATTTCAATGGGATTTTCCATTTCAGAGGATATTAATTCAAGGATATCTTTTACGTAAATCCTATTTCCTGAACAAACATTGTATACACCTGATTCTATATGTTCATTTTTTGATTTCAAAAAGGCATCAACAACATCATTTATATGGATAAAATCTCTGAATCGTTCAGGAGACCCTTTAACAAGAATCTTATTAGTTTGTATAGCTTGTGACAGATAAATACTGGCCATTCCTTGCCTAAGATTTGATAAATTCTGTCCTGCCCCGTATACATTAAATAATCTCAATGCCACCGTTTTAATACCAAAAGTTCTGTAAATTCTTAAATAATTTTCACTTGCATGTTTTCCTACTGCATAAAACGATTTTGGTTCAGGAGTATCGGTCTCTTTAACAGGCAGAGATTTGGGATCTCCATAAACTGACATAGAAGAAGCATATATCAGTATAGGACAAGAATGATCAACGGCATATTTTAAAAGCACTAAAGTGGATTGCACATTAGCTTGCATATCCAAAACAGGATTATCATAACTAACTTCTCCTGAGCTTTGTCCAGCAATATGATATATTACATCAAATCTTCTTCTATTTAATTGTTTGATAGTTGATTGGTCTTCACAATTTCCCTCAATGAATTCAGCTCCATCAGGAATGTTCTCCAAAAAACCGGTACTTAGATTATCTATTACTGTTACTTTTTTACCCAAGTCAACAAGTGTTTTTGCTAGTTTAGATCCAATAAAACCGGCTCCTCCTGTAATCAAATAGTTTTGCATATTGTTTTTGAAATTTGAAATTTTTTAATCCAGTTTATTGAATATTAATATTTGTATATTAAAACAAATTTGCAGTTCTTACTTAATTTTAGGATAACCGTTCCAAATCCAATGGGATAGTTTTTTTCTTATTACATTAGATTCCAATAAAAAAGAGTCTTTTATTGGAAGTGTTGCGCGGTCCGTCAACAAAATTATAGCCTGTTTCCAGACTTATATAACAGGCAACACTTTGGTAAATGGAAGAATAATTAATAAGCTTCTATTTTTTTCGGTTTTTATGAAATTATTTAATAATCTTTTTGGGTAACAGATATTTCTTATGCGTTTCCCTTCCAACTATTTGTGTTATGCATCCGCTTTTTCTTCTTCATAATATCCATACCCATACCCATACCCATACCCGTAACCATACCCGTAACCATATCCATATCCATATCCTGAGGATGCTTTAATCCCATTAAAAATGATTCCTGTGTTTTTCAATTTCTTATTTTTATGTATATCTTCGATAATCCCAACTTGCCCCTTTTTGGTATGGCCAAATCTTACCACGAACAATGAGCTATCAATATATTTGTTCAATAAAAAGGCATCAGCAACCAATCCAATAGGCGGTGTATCGATTAAAATGTAATCGAATTCTTTTTTTAGGTAATCTATCAATGTTTCCAATTTTTTGCCCATTAAAAGTTCAGCAGGGTTTGGTGGGACAGGACCGCTCGAAATATAAAATAGATATGGATCAATTTCAGAAGGGTTAATGATCTCTTCTATGTTTTTTTCGCCAACTAAATAATTGGTGATACCGTCAGCCTTAGGGATATCAACAATATACTTTGCTAATTTTGGTTTGCGTAGATCCAGACCGAGTAAAACAGTCTTTTTATTTGATATGGCTAAGCTTAATCCTAAGTTGACAGTAATAAAAGTTTTTCCTTCTCCACTCGAACTGGAGGTTACGAGAATAATTTTATTTCCTTTTTCAGCAGAAACAAATTGCAGGTTTGTTCTTAGTAACCTGAACATTTCTGCAATGGAGGATCTTTTTCCTTTTCCTACAACTATATGTTTGCCAGATTTGCTGTGAGCAATTCCTCCTATTATTGGCGAATTTGTTACTTCTTCAATATCTTTTTGAATTTGTATCTTATCATTCATAATATCCATTATGAATATAATGAAAGCAGGAATCCCAACACCACAAGCAAATGCAATCATATAAATAAACAGTGGATCTGGCTTTACTGGAGAACTATCGCTTGAAGCAGGATCAATTACCTTGGAATTTGAAGGGGTAACTGCCATTGATAATGCTGTTTCCTCTCTTTTTTGAAGTAGGAAAATATATAACTGTTCTTTGATATTCTTTTGACGCAAAATATCCAATAGTTCTCGTTCAAACCTTGGAATTGACTTTGATCTTCGTTTTATGTCTGTATTTTTTAATTCAGATTGTTCCTTTGTCAATTCAAGGTTATTTATTTCATCAGAGATGGCTGCCAATATGTTTATACGCATATTTTTTAATTGGGCACTGATAGAACTTACTGTAGGGTTATCGGGAGTCGCAGAACGTAAGAATTTATCCTTTTCTAATAAGAGGGTATTGAAGTTTTGAAGTAAGTCATTCACAGCTGGATTGGAAATCCCTATGTTGGCAGGTACATAATCGAAAGACTCCTCTTTGTCTTTCAAATAATCTTTAACGGAATATAGAATATTCAATTGGATGTTCAATCGACTTATCTCTTTGTCATAATAGTGTAAATCGCTTGACAACATATCAGTAGCCCGACCGATACTTAAAGACAAGTCATTTTCTTTTTTAAATTTTTCTAACCCTTTTTCCGTGTCAGTCAATTCCCTTGTCAAAAAAACAAGGCGATCCTCGATAAACTGTAAAGTATTTGTACTGGCCCTATTGTTATCAGAAATAGCTTCTCGATTATAACTTTCAATCAATGCGTTTAATATATCTTCGGCCTTTTTCCGACTGGCGTCAACTATTGATAGCTCCAAGATACTCGAATACCTGCTTACCTTATTGATGGACAATTTTGAAGAATAAATTTTGGCAGCTAAGTCAATATTTCCTATCGATAAAGTTATTTTGTTATTTTCGGGAAAAGAAAAAAATGTATCTCTATAAAACCAAAATTCTCCATACATGGTTGAAACCGAATCTCCATATTCATAATTTTTCATTTTGCCCTCATTCCCAAAGAAAAAGGACTTATCATCTATCAATTCTATTTGAAAAGTGAAGTTAGGGAACTTCTTATTTAAGCTCATTGAATCCAATTTGATAGGACTCTTATTATATAACACGCTGTTTTTTACTTTACCAACAGCAATCATAGATATATTAAGGTTTAAGTTTTGAACTACTTTTTTCATTAGGGTCCGGGACTTCAATATTTCCATTTCATTTTCTATATTCTTGTCTCCTGGTGAAATTCCTAATTCCTCTATCAATTTCTCTTCGGTCAAACTTCCATTGGTATTGTTTTCTTTTAAAAGAATGTTTGTTTTAGCTAAGTATACAGGAATAGTGTACCTTAAATATAATTTAGAAAGCGAAAAGCCGAAGACAACGAAAAAGAGAAATAAGAACCAATACCTTAATATGTATTTAAAGATAAATTCTTTAAAATCGAATGCCTTTTCGTCTTTAAAAATGGTGTCTATATCATTTTGCAAAAGTTCAGTACGTTTCAATGAAAAAGAAGTTTATGTTAATAACAATGTAGTGAAAAAATCAAATAGCAATTGTTAGATTAGAATTGAAATCACCTTGTAAACGCAACGATGACAGCAGTAACGGACAACAAACCAGATATAATTGGCAATATTTCCGAGATAGGGTCCCTAACGGTTGCGGTGACGGCAGGTATCGGTTCTACATATACAATGTCATTTTGTTTCAGGTAAAAATAAGGCGATTTGAAAATATCCGGGGAATGAATATTCAAATATCCAAATTCTCTTTTGTTTCCCTGTTCACGTATTACAAGAATGTTTTCTCGATTGCTGTATGGTGTAAGATCGCCTGCTTGCCCCAATGCTTCCAGAATAGTAATTCGTTCTCCCTGAACGCTGATTGTTCTTGGTGAATTTACTTCACCTAAGACAGTGAATCGGAAATTCATAAATCGGATTGTTACTACAGGGGTTAATATATAAGGCTTTAATTTCTCGATAATAATTTCTTTGGCCTCATCTATGGTAAATCCGGAAATATTAAATCGTCCTAATATTGGGAAATCTATGTTGCCTTCTTGGTCAACCAGATAACCCGTCAGGGTAGGGTTGGAACTATTGGTTATATTATTAATATTCGTACTTGGAAACAGATTAAAAGGGTCAGCTGTTTCCTGATCCAAACTTTTTACCAGAATGAATAAGGCATCGTCCGGCTGTATTTTAATCCTGATTTGATTGTTGATCTGATGATTGTTCAGCGGTACAAATTCGGATTGGTTTCGGAAATACAACAATTGGGGGTGCTTCACACAAGCAAATTGGGAACATATAACTATAAACAGCACCAATTTAAAACCATAACTGCGAGTGATTATTTTTTTTGTCACTTAAATAGATTTTGTGAAATGGATTTGACTAATATTTTTCAAAGCTTGACAGAATCTTTGGATTGGGTAATATTGTATTCTGAGCTGCTTTATACCATTCATAGGTTATTTTTGATCCTTCTTTGATCTTAAATTCAGGATTGTACCCCAAATAATTCATAGCCTTGGAAATATCCGCCAAGCTATGCTTCACGTCTCCCAAGCGCTCCGGGGCATGGATGGGGTCAAGCTGCGAACCGGTCAGCACTTTGAGGTGGTCGAACAATTCCAAAAGGGTCGTCCGTTCGTTGGTGGCGATGTTATAGACCTGATTTAATGCTGCTATTTTATTTGTGAAAAGCGCCTTGATATTGGCCTGTACCGCATTGGCGACATAAGTAAAATCCCTACTCGTCAATCCATCGCCGTTGATGGTCGGAGGGGTTTCTTCCAATATACATTTGATGAATAAAGGAATGACTGCGGCATAGGCGCCATTTGGGTCTTGTTTTGGCCCGAATATATTGAAGTAGCGCAGGCCTATAAAATTGAAATCATAAAACCTTGAAAAAACTTCCGCATAAAGTTCATTTACCAGTTTGGTAACAGCATAAGGGGAAAGCGGTTTTCCAATCACGTCTTCCCGTTTGGGCAGATAAGGGCTGTCGCCATAGGTGGAAGAAGAAGCTGCAAATACAACCCTGTTGATTTTTGCTTCTTTGGCGGCAACAAATACATTCAAAGTACCTGAAATATTTACTTCATTGGTCGTTAGTGGATCATTTATGGATCTTGGGACTGAGCCCAAGGCGGCCTGATGGGAAACCAGGTCAATGTCTTTGCAGGCTTCTTTGCAGGTTTTGACTTCCCGGATATCTCCCTTTAAAAATTCAAATTTTGGATTGCTTTCAAATTCGCTTAGGTTTTCAATATGGCCTGTGGCCAGGTTGTCGAGTACCCGCACGAGTTCCACATTTTCGAGTTGGAGCAGGGCTTCTACTAAATTGGAGCCAATGAAGCCTGCGCCACCGGTTACGAGGATTTTTTGTTTAGCCACGAATTGCACTAATTTTCACGAATTGAGGATTGAGATAGTTGAAACGGTTTAGTAGGACCTAACTAAAAACGGATATGCCAGCCTGGTTGTACACCAAATACCACTTCACAAATTTGGCGATGCCTTCCTTGATGGTGGTCTTGGGCTGATAGCCAAAATCCGAAGCAAGATCGGAGACATCGGCATAAGTTGTTTCCACGTCACCGGGCTGCATGGGCAGGTATTCCTTCTGTGCCTCAATGCCCAGTTCATCTTCGATGGCAGTAATAAACTCTATCAGCGGGGTCGGCCTGCTGTTGCCGATGTTATAAATCCGGAACGGGGCATCGGGGGAGTACGGCTTACGGCTTACGGTTGACGGTTGACGGGACGGGGCCTGGCCCAATATGCGGGCGACGCCTTCCACTATGTCATCAATATAGGTGAAATCACGTGACAGGTTGCCTTCGTTGAACACTTTTATTGGTTGGCCTTCCAGCATGGCTTTGGTGAAAAGGGAGTAGGCCATGTCGGGGCGGCCCCAGGGGCCATAGACGGTGAAAAACCTTAGTCCTGTCGTGGGTATTTGGAACAGGTGGCTGTATGTATGGGCCATCAGTTCATTGCTCTTTTTGGTGGCGGCGTAAAAGGAAATGGGAGCATCGGTCGGGTCTTCGACCTTGAACGGTACTTGTTGGCTGTTACCATAAACGGAAGAACTGCTGGCAAAAACCAAATGCTCTACCTGGTGGTGGCGGCACGATTCCAGGATGTTGAAAAAGCCGACAATGTTGCTTTGTATATAAGCTTCTGGATGCTTTATACTGTACCGGACGCCAGCCTGTGCAGCGAGGTGGCAGACTTTTTCAAATTTATATTTCACAAAAAGCCGCTCCAAATTTGCAGCATCTTCTATCCCCAATTGCAGAAAAGTATAATTCGGATATTTGGTGCTGCTGACGGGTTCGTTGTACGCTACCTTCCTGTTTTCGATGCCCGCATTTTCCAAACGGTCGAGCTTGAGTTTGACGTCGTAATAATTGTTGAGGTTGTCAATACCTATGACGTTGTGTCCCTCTTTTGCCAAACGGTTGACCAAATGAAAGCCGATGAATCCAGCTGCACCGGTTACTAATATGTGTTTTTTAGCCACGAATTTTCACCAATGTGGGTTTAGGGTAGCCGCTAATTTCGCTAATTTTCACTAATGCTTTCTTTGCTTACAAATTGCTCATCTTGATTTATCAATTCTTGTATCTGGTTCTTGCTGCTGAATGGATGGGGAGTTAAAGGCAATTCTGCGAACGGATGATAACTGCCTTTTAATCCGATGGGTTGTTGTCTCCGGATTTCATGGACAATATCAATGGATGTTGCAGCTTCCTCCATGCCAAAGCCATTTCCCGACAAAATTTCCTGATAACTAAGGGTATGCAGATCGGTAAACCCTCCACTGAACTCGATTTCTTTTCCGTCAACCGTGATGGATCGGTAGGTCCTCGCCCCCGTTGATTTAATGGCATCGGGAATGGCATTATAATCAATGCTCAGGAACCAACGCACCCGTGCTTTTTCCAATTGCAAATATCCTGCTGCCCGGTCATGCGTATGGATGTGTACTACATTATCCAATACATCCCCAAATATCCAGGTCAGCATGTCGTAAAAATGGATACCGATATTGGTGGCGATGCCCCCCGATTTTGATAGGTCGCCCTTCCAGCTTGTATAATACCATTTTCCCCGTGAAGTCAGATAGGACAGATCAATATCGTATATCTTATCCAGATCGCCATTTTCCACTAGGGTTTTTAAAGCAATAATAGCGGGGTGGAGGCGGAGTTGTAAAATATTATAAATTGACTTCCCCGTTTCTTCCTCTATTTCTTTCAGTCCTTCTAAATTCCAAGGGTTCAATACCAGTGGCTTTTCACATATAACATCTGCACCGTGCCGTAAGCCAAAACGGATATGAGAGTCGTGCAAATAATTAGGGGAACAAATGGAAACGTAATCTATTTTAGTCCCCTTTCTTTTTATTTTTTCCAAATGCCTGTCAAAGCGCTCGAATTCTGTAAAAAAATCAGCCTGTGGAAAATAACTATCTATAATGCCTACAGAATCGTTTTTATCTAAAGCGGCAACAAGGTCGTTGCCTGTGTCCTTGATAGCTTGCATGTGCCTTGGGGCGATATATCCAGATGCCCCTATTAATACGAAATTTTTATTCATTGTTGAAATGACCCTTTGTTGATATTTATGGGAAAATTTATTTTGGGGGATTGACGGGGAACTTGTCCTGGATGTATCCTTTTGTAAGGAAAATGCTTTTATTCAATTGAGGAATCAAATCCAGCACCTTTTCATATAATTCGATCAAATTGGTTTGGCGGTATTCGTGTGCGACAGAATTTCGGATAGCTCTGATCTCTAGTAGGTCGTCGGCTGAAGTAATGGCTCCAATTTTTTCGCAGAAATTCATATTGTCAATAAAGGTCGGCAAATTTTCTTGCAATAATTGAACAAGGGCTTTGACTACCTTTTGCGTAAAAATGTCTGATGTTCTGGCAAATCTTGAAGCGAGGGCTTCCCATGATTCCCATACTTCTTCAGATAGTTCACCTTTCAATTCCAGTTTTTGGCACTTGTGGAATGAAAATTCCAAATGACTATTCGCTTTATCTAGTATTTGGAGGTTTTCAGTTAATAATTCCAATATCCTTTTTTGCCTTTGTATCATGGTTTATAATTCTATTGCATTCTCTAAGGCTATATATTTAAAAGGAGATTTATCCTCATAAGTAAAGCTCACAATGTCCAGCCTTTGCTCCCCAAAGCGTTTCCAGAATGCCACCTTGACTTTAATGATTTCTGAAAGACTCATTTCCCTGTTGCTCAATACCAGAATGTCAATGTCGCCCCCTTTTTTATTGTCATCAGTCCTGGAACCAAAAAGGAGAACATTTGCAGCGGCTACAGATTTGCAAATGTTTTGTTTCAAAAAAACCGATTCTTCTTTTTTCAACCTCATGTCAAACTATTGGGGAATTACGCACGTTTCAAAATCCTTTTCATTGCCCACCTTATACTTTCCGAATTGGCCGTTATGTTTCCATTAATGAATACGAATTAAGTTCTCTTCTTTCAATTTATAAACAGATCCGCTGCACGGACATGTCGCTTCCCCTTTGTCATCAAAATGCAACCGCTCACCATGTTCACTCATCCATCCAATTCGCCTTCCAGGATTACCCACGATTAATGCATAATCTTTCACCCCTTTTGTTATTACTGTCCCTGCACCGATAAAGGCATATTTTCCGATTGGGTTGCCGCAAACAATAGTAGCGTTTGCCCCGATGGTAGCGCCTTTACCGACCACCGTTTTCATATATTCCCCTTTTCTGTTTACCGCACTGCGGGGGTTATATACATTTGTAAATACCATGCTCGGGCCGAGGAAAACATCGTCCTCGCATTCCACCCCTTCATATATGGAGACGTTGTTTTGCACTTTTACATTGTTGCCCAAAATGACGCCGTTGGCAACATATACATTTTGGCCAAGGTTGCAGTTTTTGCCGATAATAGCGCCGGGCATGATATGGGAGAAGTGCCATATTTTAGAGCCTGTGCCGATTTTGGCGCCGTCGTCAATGATTGCGGTGGAGTGGGAGAAGTATGAAGTCTGTTTGGCGATGGTTTGAAAATATAGGTGGACTGAAAAAGGAAGGGCCTTATTTTTTCTTTTTTTGAATAGCTTCAAAGTTGACTATACGCATGTTGTCGTCCCCCAAAATCAGTGCGTAAATATTCATACGGGTCAATTTTTTCAAAATATTGTCGGGGATGGACATACTGGCAAAAATGGATACCAGTTCTTTATTTGAATATTCCGGAAATACTGCCAAGAAATTTTCTTTTACTTTTGGCAGCTTATTGACGTAATCCATCCTTGCTGTAAACTTGGCCTCCATTAGGAACACTTTGTTTTCCGTCTCTACAATGCCATCAAATTCATATTCGTCGCCTTTTTTCAGAACGTTCCGTTTGCGGACGTTCGGCATGATGGTGAGTATCTCAGTTTCCCCAAAAAGCTCTTTGGCTATCCTTGGAATATTAGGAAGGGAAATATCCTCGGCGAAAGAACCGAGCTTGTGAGCCAATTCTGCCCATTGCCTTTTCATCGTTTTAGTGTCAGTACGAACTTCGTCCTTGAAGTCCCCCATCTCATCCTTGAACTCCCTCATTTCGTTTTTGAACTCCCTCATCTCGTCCTTGAACTCCCTCATCTCGTCCTTGAACTCCTTCATCTCCCTACTGAGGTTTTCTATACTTTTCTCCATACGGTACAAAGATTTGTCCGTATGGATGATAAACCTATTCAGGGTATCTTCTAGGAAACTTACTTTTTCTCCAATTGGTTCTACCATGATATATTATGCTTAAAGATAAATTGTGCTTTTGTAAACACACAAGTTACAAAACTTGTTCCTTTTAGTCAAATGCCTCCTACCTGTCAAATGGCCTGGACAGATTGTTCATTAAAAAAGTCAGTTAGGACAGCGGTAATATATGACTGTAAAGTTTCATCCATCTCTGTATGTATCGGCAATGAAATAACTGATTTACATAATTCTTCCGTCACAAGCAAAGGCTTTCCGTCGTAATATTTCGCAAACGCATTCTGTCGGTAAAGGGGCAAGGGGTAATAAATCCCAAAAGGAATATTATACTTTTTCAAATGAACACCCAATTCATCCCTTTTCCCGTTTTCTACTTTTAATGTATATTGGTGAAAAACATGGGTGGAATTATTTTGTCTGGTCGGAATTATTAATTCAGGAATTTCTTTAAATGCCTGGTCATAATAATCAGCTGTTTTTTGGCGAGCAACGCAATACCGATCAAGGTGTTTTAATTTAACATTCAATATAGCAGCTTGCATGGCATCCAAGCGTGAATTGCAACCGATTGTTTCGTGGTAATATTTTTTTACCTGCCCGTGGTTGGCGATCATTTTTATTTTGGAATACAAATCATCGTCGTTGCAGAATATAGCACCGCCGTCGCCATAGCACCCCAAATTTTTGGATGGAAAAAAAGAGGTGGTGCCGATATGGCCAATGGTGCCAGCCTTATGCGTTTCTCCATTTTTAAAAGTATAATCTGCATTAATGGCTTGGGCGTTGTCTTCGACTACATATATTCCATGTTTATTGGCCACTTCCATGATGGGCTCCATATCGGCACTTTGGCCAAATAAATGAACAGGAACTACTGCTTTGGTTTCCGGAGTAATTGCTGCTTCAATTATTTCAGCAGTAACATTGAATGTATCTGGATCAACATCTACCATTACTGGTTTTAATTGAAGTAAGGCGATAACTTCGGCGGTAGCTACATAGGTAAAGGCAGGAACGATTACTTCGTCGCCGGGTTTTAATCCCAATGCCATCAATGCGATTTGCAAAGCATCTGTTCCATTGGCACAGGGGATAACATGTTTTACTTTTAATTGGCGCTCTAAAGCAGTTTTAAATTCATTGACAACAGGGCCACCAATAAATTGAGTTGAATTTAAAACGTGTGATATAGCCTCATCTATTTCGGGTTTTATTTTTTGGTATTGACTTTTTAAGTCAACCATTTGAATAGGGCTTGTTTTTGGTTGAATGTTTTTGGTTGTTAGTTCATTCACATTCAAATTATTTGAGCAGCGTTTTAATGTACCGGATATATCCATTAATCAGTTTAATCGCAGTATCAATTTTGGATATTCCAATATAGTTTTCTTCGATAGATATGTATTGTTCTTCATGTGCGGTAATGGTATCATCAATCACTTCATATAACGACCCTCTTGCAATTCTGCAAAATTGGATGTTTTCTCCATGATGATGGCGACCAAACCCCTCTGCTATATTTCTTGTTGATGATCTTGCTGTCCTCCGCATATTATCTTTTAGGTCGAATTTTTCTTCTTTGGGGAATTTATTACTAATCGCCATTACCCATCTGACAACTTCTCTACATGCCTTCCAACATTTCAATTCTTCGAAGCTTGTGAGGGTTGCCATAATTTCAAGAAATTATTGAATGTTCGCAAAACGAACAACTATCAACACCTAACCAACAACTAAATCACCATCCCCGCTGCTACGGTCTCATTCGTCCCCTCGTCAATTAAAATAATACTGCCGGTAATGCGGTTCTTGCGGTACGCATCAACAAATAATGGTTTGGTCGTTCGTAATTGTATCCTGGCAATATCATTCATGCCGACTTGTTTGTCTTCCAGGTTCCGGTGCAGGGAGTTGATGTCCATTTTATATTGTATTTTTTTTATCATGCAGCGGGCGGTATTCGTTGTGTGCATGATCGTATATTTCCCTCTTGGGTGCAATGGTTTTTGATTGAACCAGCAGATCATTAAATCAAGGTCTTGGGTTACATCAGGTTTGTTGTTTTCCCGAACAATCATTTCTCCCCGGCTTAAATCCAGATCAGCATTTAATAAAATAGTAACGGACATGGGCGGGTGCGCTTGGGGGATTTCGCCGTCTACTGTATCTATTTTTGCGATGGTCGTAGTAAAGCCCGATGGCAACAACATTACTTTATCGCCCTTTTTAATAACACCTCCCGCGACCCTGCCGGCATATCCTCGGTAGTCATGAAATTCATCATTATAAGGACGCACCACGTGCTGTACCGGAAAACGGATGTCTATAAAATTGTGATCGCTGCCGATGTGTACGTTTTCCAAATAATAGAGTAGGGTAGTGCCTTCGAACCACCCCATATTTTCAGAACGGTTAACAATATTGTCGCCTTTTAATGCAGATATAGGAACGAAAGTGACATCGTGTACATCCAATTTGGCAGCAAATTCCTCGTAATCCTCTTTTATTTTTTCGTAAACGTCCTGGCTATAATCTACCAAGTCCATTTTATTTATGCAAATTACCAAATGCGGTATTTGCAATAAAGAAGATATGATGGAATGCCGTCGGGTTTGTTCCAAAACACCTTTTCTGGCATCAATCAAGATCAATGCAACGTTGGCCGTTGAGGCACCAGTGACCATGTTCCTGGTATATTGAACGTGTCCTGGTGTGTCGGCGATTATGAATTTCCGTTTCGGTGTCGAAAAATAGCGGTAGGCCACATCGATTGTTATTCCTTGTTCTCTTTCTGCTTTTAGGCCGTCCGTTAGCAGTGCCAAGTTTATCTCTGTATCGCCCTGTTTTTCTGAGGCTGTTTTAACGGCGTCCAACTGGTCTTCAAATATGGATTTTGAATCGTATAATAAGCGTCCTATCAAAGTGCTTTTCCCGTCGTCAACGGAGCCTGCTGTGGTGAATCTTAAAAGTTCAGATGTCATACAATTAGACACAAATTACACATATTTCACTAATTAATTATTCGTTTGTGTTGGAATGATTGTCCACCAAAATTAAGTACTAATCCAAGATTAGAATTGGCGATTGAAATATAATTTAATGTCTGCTTTATGTGATTTTTATTTATTTCACTTACAGCTTTTATTTCCAGGATTAAATCACCATACGCAACAAAATCAGCATAAAAGTGATGGGCGAGAATAATATCCTTGTAGTGGACATCAAATTTGCTTTCTCTACTAAATGGTATTTCATTAATCTTGAATTCGTACTCCAATGCATCTTTATAGACTATTTCTAACAAGCCAGGACCGAAGGTTCTATGTATATCCATACAAATGCCAACAATTTGATAGCATCCTTCTTGGTACAAAAATCCGCTCACGAAAACTGAATTTGTGTAATTTGTGGAAATTTGAGTCTAGAAGTATCCATCTTTTTTCCGGTCCTCCATAGCTGTTTCAGACCTTTTGTCATCTGCTCTGCCTCCACGTTCTGTTTTCCTAGAGGTAGCAACCTCTGCAATTATTTCCTCAATATTGGAAGCTGTGGATTCCCAAACTCCTGTACAAGTTACATCTCCAATGGTGCGGCAGCGAACCATTTTTTCTGCCACAAATTCTTCCGGCTTTTTGGGGATATATTCTGAATCAGCTAATAAAATACCATCTCTTAGAAATACCTTTCTTTTATGGGCAAAATATAAATTAGGCAATGGGACTTTTTCTTCGGCCAAAAATTGCCAAACGTCGAGTTCCGTCCAATTGCTTATCGGAAATACACGGAAATGTTCGCCGTAATTTTTTTTGCCGTTAAACAGGTTCCACAATTCCGGTCGTTGGTTTTTGGGGTCCCATTGGCCAAATTCGTCGCGGTGGCTGAAAAACCGTTCTTTCGCACGGGCCTTTTCTTCGTCCCTTCTTGCACCGCCTATCGCTGCGTCGTACTTTCCTTCTTCCAAAGATTTTAATAGGACGTGAGTTTGCAAATGATTTCGACTAGCATTAAATCCTTTTTCTTCTATCAATTCACCGTTGTCAATGCATGCTTGAACTGAACCAACTATTAATTTAGCATCCAATTCTTTTATCCAATTATCCCGGTATTCGATGGTCTCATTGAAATTATGTCCAGTGTCAACGTGTAAAAAGGTGAAAGGTATGCGGGCAGGGTAAAACGCCTTTTTCGCTAAATAGGAAACGAGTATGGAGTCTTTGCCACCTGAAAATAATAAAACTGGGTTTTCAAATTGGGCAGCCACTTCGCGCAGCACATATATTGACTCTGATTCTAATTCTCTTAAATGGCTGAGGCGGTAATTCAACTTTAACTGGTTTTTGGTTTTTGGTTTTTGGTTTTTGGTTGAATTACCAAAGGGGTGATTTTTTCTAATATCAAATAAACTGATTCTTTTATAGACCTTTTATCAGTTCTTATTTCTATCGCTGGATTTTGCGGTGTTTCATAAGGAGAAGATATGCCTGTGAAATTTTTAATCTCGCCATTTCTTGCTTTTTTATACAAACCTTTTATATCTCTTTTTTCACAAATATTGAGAGGGGCATTAATATATATTTCAATAAAATCATTTTTCCCGATTATTTGTTTTGCGAAATTCCTAATCTTAATTGTCGGACTAATAAAAGAACAAATTGCGATAACTCCATTATCGAGAAATAATTTGGCAACTTCTGCAATCCTTCTTATATTTTCTTGCCTGTCTTCAATGCTGAACCCAAGATTGTTGTTGATGCCGCTCCTAATGTTGTCCCCGTCAAGCGCTACCGTGAAAAACCCTTTTCTAACTAACTCTTTTTCAAGTAGTTGTGCAATCGTGCTTTTCCCCGAACCCGATAAACCTGTCAACCACAGCACCTTGCTTTTTTGTTTTAAAAAATGTTCCTTTTCTTCCCTGCCAATTATTTTTTCAAAAGTGGGATGAATATTTTTTGAACTGTTGGGATCCATCCTTAATGATTCACAGGTGGTACATTAATGCCTAAAAACCTTCTTAATCCGCCAATAGGTATGATTTGCCAAGCTCTTTCATGCAGGTAATAAAGGAGGAGTTTAACAAAGAATTCGATAAACCCAATTTCGAGTGCAGTGCTAATTTCACCTGTCGTAAAATATGCTATGACAATTATTGTTGAAGTTGCGATAACCCTCCAAGTTATCCCTTTTGTTAGGCTCCTGATCCGTGACTCTTTTTGTTTCATCTTGAGTCAAAATACGGCTTCGCCACTCATAAGTCGCAATGCACTTATCAGGAAAAAAATAACCATACTTGGACGGAAATTTAAATTCCCGCCTGATTTAAAAAACATTTGATCTTAAACTATTGGCACTTGGCCACAAACTATCTATTTTTTCAGCTACTCAAACCACGCGTCTTAATAAAGAAATGTCAATGTTCATTTTTAATGAAAACCCCACATTGTCCAATTCCACCACCATTTGTTTTTTTCCTTGTATTTCAATTAATTTCCCTTTGAGTCCGGTCAACCTTCCTCCAATTATTTCCACCTTGTCACCCTCCTCAAACCTACCTAATTGTGCTTCTACATTTTCTCCCTCACCAACTACTAATTTCAATATATCCATTTCATCTTCAGGAATAGAAATTAAATTTTTCGCAAGCCTAATAAATTTAACCACATTTTCTGTTTCCAAAACAGGGACATATTGGGCCTTTACAATTTTTACAAAAATATAGCAAGTGATAAGGGGTATTTCGTAACTTTTAATTTTCCGTGAATATCGTCTTGTAACTTTTTGCAAGGGTAGATAGCATTCTATTTCCTTATTACCCAAAAGCCGCTGAACAACCTTCTCACTTTTCGACCGGGTATAAACAGCGAACCACTTTGATTCTGTTGGGTGAAGATGATTCTCATGGTCGCTGATATTGCTCATGTCCGTATATTATTTCAATAAAATATCCTTATAATCTCCAATAAGAAATTCCAGCCTCTTCAAAATCAGCAGGTTCGTAAATACCTTTTAAATCCAGGATGATGGGTTGACCATTCATTATGGATTGATAATATGCTGGTTTTAATTCTTTGTAAGATTCATGGTTTACGGCAACAACAACAGCATCATAATTATTCGATACGTTATCAATCAAGGTCAGGTTATATTCATGGGCCACTTCATTGGGTGATGCGTGATTGTCGGTGACATGAACATTGATTGAATATTTCATTAACTCCCGGACAACATCAGCTACCTTGGAATTTCTAATATCAGCGACATCCTCTTTAAAGGTGATCCCCATGATCAGGACTTTTGCTTCCATGGGGCTTTTACCCAATTTGATCAGTTTTTGTACGAGGCACTGAGCAATGAAAGAAGGCATTTCGTCATTGATCCTCCTGCCACTTGCAATTATCTGTGGATCGTATCCCAGTTTTTTTGATTTATAAACCAAATAATATGGGTCCACACTTATACAATGTCCACCTACTAGGCCAGGATAAAAATTGAGGAAATTCCATTTTGTACCTGCTGCTTCAAGAACAGATTTTGTGTCGATACCCATCCTATCGAAAATCATGGAGAGTTCGTTCATCAGTGAAATATTAATATCCCGCTGTGTGTTCTCAATGATTTTTGCAGCTTCGGCCACTTTAATATTGGCAGCTTTATAAACCCCCGGTTCAATTACACTTTCATAGACTTGGGCAACCTCACTCAATGCTTCCTCATCATTTCCCGATACTATTTTCAAAATCTTGGTAATGGTATGCACCTTGTCACCAGGGTTGATCCTTTCAGGGGAATAGCCCAATTTGAAATCAACTCCTAGCCTAAGCCCTGAATTTTCTTCTAAAATGGGTAAGCAATCCTCTTCTGTGCACCCAGGGTAAACGGTGGATTCGTAAACCACATAATCACCTTTTTTTAGGGCAGCCCCAACTGTTTTTGAAGCACTTAGAATAGGAGCCAAGTTGGGAACTTTAGCATCGTCAACTGGTGTGGGAACTGCGACTATATGAAAATGGGCTTCTTTCAGGTCTTTAGCATCAGCAGAGAAGATGATGTCACTGTTCTTAAATTCTTCTGGCTCTAATTCTTTTGACGGATCAATGCCTTGTCTCATCATTCCGACCCGCTCTTTACTAATGTCAAACCCAATTACTCTGAATTTTTTAGCGAGTGCCAAAGCCAACGGAAGGCCAACATAGCCCAGCCCGATTACTGAAATAGCTTTTTCCTTATTAACCAGTTCGTTATACATTATAAATAGTTCTTGTGGTTAAATGCTCAATTATTGCTGGACCATAACAGAAGCGCCTCTGGCGCAAAACCTGAATTGGAATGGCCAATGAATTCTGTTTGGTTGTATATCAGGTACCTTATTTTTCTATGAACCATTTCTTCGGCGCGCTCGACCAAAGAAACAAGGTAGTTTTTATCAATATTTCCAATAAAAATGAGGTCAATGATTGGGCTGTCCAAGCCCTTGGCGAAATCCCCGACCAGAAACACCTGTTCAACATCTCCTAGCCGCTCTATTACTGTTTGAATTATTTGATCCAGGCCAATGGTTTTCATCAGCATGTTCTGGACTTCTCCAAATAGTGGATGCTTGGTATTAGCCTGAAAGATTTTTTTGTTCCCTTTGAGGAAAGATATCAACATGCCTGCATGTTCCAACCTGTTCAGTTCCAGCCTTATAGCATTGGTAGATTCTCCAAACTCACTTTCCAGGCTGCGCAGATAGGCAGTTGTGCTACTGTTCAGGAAGAACTTCAGCAATAGCTTAATCCTGGTTTTGGAAGATATGAGGGTTTCAATCATAGTGATATTTGAGTAGATATATTACTCAAAGTGTATTCTCTGGTGCAAATTTAACTGCATATTTTACAATTCAAAGGAATCTTGCAGATATTTTTCGACTCATTGGAAATAATTTAATCTGAAGTCGAGTAGGAATTAGGTGTGCTTTATCAAGTAGAAAGGGCAAATGTATTTAAATTTAATTTAATGTCAATAATGCTGGGAGGAAATAAATTATATTGTCCATAAATCAGGCATAGAGAATGGTAGTTCTACCAAAGGATTGTTGTTTGTGGGATTATTTGCAAAAGGTATTGGCATAGTATCTGCCAAGTACGAAATGGAAGTCTTCAAAGTAGTTCCCCCCTTTTGATTCTCCCCACCATTTTTTTTTTGAGAATTCTGGAAACAACCAACATGTCTATCAAAGTTGTATTTGTTTCATTAAATGATAACTTATCTTATTCTTATTATTTGCAAGAATCATCATTGATATTCGGTGATTCTAAAAAAGGCTTAAGGGATTATTGCAATTGGTACAGTTCCGATTGCCGTGGCCAATTAAATCTGGTCGCAACTTCTATTGAGATAAAGGGCGTGCTCCTTTTTTGTCTTTGAGCACGCACCTTTTTTTACCTATCTTTTGGGAAAAGGGAGTAGGCAACAAATAACCTACCCATTTTGGCTCGTTCTTTTTCCTTCTAAAAAAACTTGAAAAAAGAACCATAGCCCCACTATTCTTAGGTTTTCAAGCACTTTTACAAGAAAAAATAACTTCGCAAAATTGGGCAGCTTAATTATTGCCTACTCCCTAATTTCAAATAACATCTTAATTAACCTTTGTTGCTTACATATTGGCTCTCATTTCAGCCGCTTTCACAGCATCACCAATCCTGTCATAATCTTTGGCCAACAAATCCCAATCGCCTTTTTTCCTCAAATGAACTGGTATCCTTTGCAGGATATCAATGGAATTTTGATAGTTGGTTTGCCGATAATAGACATTGCCCAGACTTGATTTTGCGAAGTAGTTGTTGGGATCGAGTTGAAGGGCGTTCAACAATGATTTTATTGCATTGTCATACTGTCCAAGTATGATGTACATGTTGCCGAGATGAATGTGGCCTGTGCCCATTCCATTGTATAGGCTCAATGCATATTCCAGCTGTTCGATGGCCTGGTTTGCATATTGCCTTGCCTGTACCGGGTTGCTCGTTTGGTTGCTGACAGCAAGACGAGCAAATGAACCTCCATGGTTTTTGCGCATCCTTGCATTTTGAGGCGCAAGGTTCAAATCGTGTGCAAACAGAATATACCGGTTTTTCCAGTTGGGCAAATGACTTTCAATCTTGTAAATGCTTAAACTACAAAGTATTACGATGATTGAAACTGGGATGAAATTGTGTTTGAAGAAAAACGCCGCTGTTTCCTTAGGTGCTTCTTTGGCAGGCGGTTTTATCAGTTTTGAAATTCCAAAAGCCAATAAAAAACAGATTCCCAGAACAGGAATGTATAAAAACCGGTCGTTGTATGCACTGACATTAGTGATGACCAAACTCGTGAAAATTGACACGGCAGCAAAATAGAAAAGTGGTCCAAAACCGTATTCCTTGCGTTTTATAAAACCATGAATTCCCAGAATAAGCAGTCCTAAATTAGCAAAGAGTGCCGCGAAAACCCGCCAATCGCCCCAATTGACAAGGGGGATAGTTGAATAGGAATAATCGCTGATTAAGGGATGTGGGAATACTGTTTTTAAAAGATAATGGCCAAGAACCAATAAATTCGAGGCACTTCTTTCTGCAAAACCGTTGGCTGCCAAAAGCGAGTTATCCAGATATGTCAATTTTACACCTTCGTTCAAACCGCCAACAATATCTGATCGGTAAATAAGGAACAAAACCACAGCACCCAGAAATGGGAGCATGGTCAATACTATTTTTTTGATTTTGTAATCCCTGAAAAACCA
The DNA here is from genome assembly GCA_029263015.1 of Saprospiraceae bacterium. Classification (GTDB taxonomy): domain Bacteria; phylum Bacteroidota; class Bacteroidia; order Chitinophagales; family Saprospiraceae; genus UBA6168. The sequence continues at coordinate 67,811 of JAJCYI010000215.1, forward strand.
AAGCATTAATGGAATCGTGGCGAGGCTCGTAATGGCTTCTTCCTTTGAAAACAAAGCCATGAAATAAAACAACAATGACAGAATAAATGGCAACACCTTTTTACTGTCGAGGTACTTTAATAGCAGCCATCCTGATAAGCAGAGACCCAGAAAACCCAACATGGTATCCCGACTTTTTATATTGGCCACGACTTCCAAATGGATCGGGTGGCAGATAAACAATAGACAAATAGCAATTGCGATAAAGGGGTGATGTTTCCTTAATAGTTTTGACAGGAACAGAAACAGGAAGAAAGCGGTCAAGCCATAAAAGAGAATATTAGCAGTGTGATGGACTTTTGTGTTTAAACCCCATATCTCTACTTCCAATGCAAGTGTTGTCAGGGGCACAGGTCGGAAAGCCCGTGCATTGATGTTTTCATCATAGCCTTGGAAATAACTAGTGGTCCAGATTTTGCCCAGCCCGTTTAATCCATCTTTTACATACCTGTTGTCTTTGATGACTGCATCGTCATCGTAAACAAAATCGTAATCATAGCTTGGAGAATACAAAGCAATTGCCAACACTGCCATTAGGCCACCTATTATCAATTTCCACTTTGTAGAAATGGCTTCTTTTATATGCGTAGCAGCTCTTTTTTTAGGTTTGGCAACCCTATATTGCGTTGGTTTGGGGCGCTTGGATTTTTTACTTTTCTTGGCCATTTGAATGAGCTAGTAGTTTAAATGTCTGAATTTACTTGATCGGATTCTTGCTACAATATTCGTTATTCTTTGCAAACTGTTTCACAAATCAGGTTTGAATTTGCTCACTAGGTTGAGTTAAGTTGGTAATAAGTAGTCGATAAAAGCAGAAATTATTTAATCTCGACTACTTAGGTTTACTTTTGCACTTCTTGGATGTATTTCAAAATGTCGGTAATAAGGTAGCCCGGATTTCCAAATCCAGTAGCAGACCATACGGATTGGGAAATCCGCACTACATTCCGCCGACATTTTGAAATACACCCCACTTCTTTTCAATCTCTTTTCAGTACCGTACATTTCATATTTTATGAGGAACATATTTTTAATTCTATTAATGGCTGCTCAATCGCAGCTTGTTTTAGCCCAGGCACCGTCCATTCTTCCAGAATTCCTTTTACAAAAAGAAACCTTTGAAACCCATCTTAGGTACATCGCATCAGATGAAATGGAGGGGCGCAATACCGGTTCTGTTGGCGGGGAGAAAGCTGCACAATATATCGCAAAGTTGTTTGAAAGTTATGGTTTGGAGACTGCCCCAGGCAGAAGTAATTATTTCCAGAAAATGCCTTTTGATAAAATAACGCCTCCAATGTCGTCAATTCTGACGGTTGGCGAGAGTGCCTATCAGCATGGCGAGAACATGGTCGTTTTTCAGGGAGGAGAAGTGGATATTCATGCAGAAGCTATTTTTGTAGGGCATGGTTGGGTAGATGAGTCAAAAGGACATAATGATTATGATAATTTGAATGTGAAAGGCAAAATCGTGTTTGTCTTACCAGGGATACCCGGATCTAAAAACCCGATGGAGACTATTAAAGCAATGTCAAAAAAGAAAGAAATGGCGATTCAACATGGTGCCATCGGGGTCGTTGAGCTGTTCCGCATGAAATTCCCTTGGCGGTATTTCAAAAGTTATTTCAGCAAAGAAAGATTGGTGCTTGCGGATGAAAATCCAACGGGCGATGGATCTGCATTCTTCTACGCATTTCTAAAAGAAGATGTCCCCAACCCGATCAAAGAATTGGAGAGCGGTGTTATTTTGCCAGTTTCCCTGACGAATTCAGGTGTTCTGATAGAGAAAGTTTATGCATCAAACGTAGTTGGCGTTCTTGAGGGAACTGACGAAAAATTAAAGGAGGAATACCTAGTTGTCAGTGCTCATTATGACCACATTGGGGTTGGAAAAGTAGGCGGTGCAGAAACTCCTAATCAAGATAGTATTTACAACGGAGCAAGGGACAATGGCATGGGAGTGGTGGCTATGTTGGCGGCCATTAAATCATTGGTTCAAAACCCGCCAAAACGATCTGTCGTTTTCTTGGCTTGTACAGGGGAGGAAAAAGGTATGATAGGAAGTGGGTTTTACGTGGATCATCCTTTGGTTCCACTTGAACAGACTGTTTTCAATCTCAATAATGATGGGGGAGGGTACAATACGACGGAAACGTTTTCTGTGATTGGATATGCCCGGACGAATGTGACTGGAGAATTAATAAAAGCAGCAATAGCAACTGGTCTGGAAATCTCAAAAGACCCAGCCCCTGAGCAAAATCTTTATGAGCGGTCGGACAATATTATGTTTGCCAGAAAAGGAATCCCAGCCATCGATTTTGCTCCAGGCGTAACTGCGATGGATGAGGATATAATGAAATATTATCACCAGCTATCGGACAACCCTGAATCAATTGATTATGATTATCTATTGAAGTTTTGCCAAGCTTTTGCACATGCGACGCGCCTCATTGCCGATAAAGAGATTCAGCCAGCTTGGACTCCCGGGGATAAATATGAGCGATGATAATTATTTGGCTTCCTCAGCTTCGAGCTTCGCTTTTCTTACTTTTTTCTGTTCGTTGTTGCTTTCGTAAAGGCAATACCGCTCGTATTTTGCAGCATCTTTATCGTTCCAAATATCCTTTCCGATATTGCACAAAGTGACCAGTTCTTCATAAATCGCATTCCCTTGATCCACTCTCCGCTCCACGCCAATATCCCTGTCGGCGACTTTGTCCTGTTGTAAGTTAACTGTATTTTCAAAAGTCTGTGCTTCTGTGGAAATTTTGTTCAGGATGTTTTCTTTCACACCGACATCTTCCAGGAAATCGATTTGTTGGCGGGCTACGCGGATCACCCGTCGGGCACAAAAAAGCAGTTGAGCGTCTGTCATGTCTCCAAGCTTGGATGCGCCAAATTTCCGGTAGCGGCCAGTTCTGTTGTTGAATTTCATCTCCACCCTGGTCATCAGGCTGCGAATTGCATTTCGGAGTTTATCTGCTGCTTTGTATTTCTTTTCTGTCAAAATCATTTGGTCGCCAATGTATTCATCATCATCTGGCAGATCCCTGAAACGGTCGCAAAGTGATTTGAACTGCACCATCCTTTCGATGCCATAACCGTATTGTTTGAATTTTTCAAGATCTTGGTGGGCTGCGCGTAATTTTTCAAGGCACTGTAAGTGTAAATCGGCGTCTGGATAGTTGTGTTTTCGGTTATCATTTTGCTTCTTCATTGATAATCAATTTTTTACAAAAATAACAACTTGGACTATTAAAACAAAACAATTCAAAATAATTAAACATCCTGTTTTTATAATGAATGGTTTATTTACTCATTCTAAAAATTCTTGTCAAAATTTTTAGATAATTCCAAAAAAAATCTGTTTTAGGGAACAGGCCATAAATGAGAGTCGAAGACCTGACAGGTTTTCAAAACCTGTCAGGTCAAGTCTGCCTTGAAAGGTAGGAACAATGAAAAGAAGTGCAATGATTTTTTTTAAATGTAGAAGACACACTCAAAACCATCAGTAGGTTTTTTTTAGGGCCTCAGATCAAGCGTTCAGTTATCCTTTTTAGCTCTGGCAGCCTTTTCCCATTTTACAGATTGCTTGCCTTGCAAAAGCCTGAATAATCCTAGGTACATGGCATAATTCATAAAACAGAAATAGTAAGGAATAAAAAAAGCCTTCAATTTCAATTGCCGTTTTTCCAAAAAGTAGCCGAGGAGTGCAAATGCATAAAAGAGGATTTGCAGAAATAGCAAATATTGATATAACCCTGAAGGATTCATTGCCAGTGCAAAGTTCAGCATGAAAATGACTGGTAGTAAAAGCGGGGCGACGGTCCAACGCAAAGCCCGGTGAGATATATATTGGAAAGTGAGGATGGGTTGTTTGAAAGGGAGGAGTAAGTCCCGGAGTCGCCAAAAAGCCTGTAGCCCTCCTGCGGCAATCCTGATTTTCCGCTTTAGTTCTTCGCCCATAGAGGCACTCTGACCTTCGGTTGCATAAGCTTCTGGCTCGTACACAATTTTGTACCCGTTTTGAGCAATCCGCATGGTTATCACAAAATCTTCGATGTAGGTGTCTTTGGGGACACTTGCAAACAAATCTGTCCTGATGGAAAACAATTCGCCGGCTGCCCCGATGGCCGAATTCAATTCTGAGTCCCATTTCTTCAAAATAGATTCATACCGCCAATACATGCTTTCGCCTGCGCCGGTAGCATCTCCGGTCGTACCCACAGCTATTCGTTTTTCACCAGCCACGGCTCCAACTTTTGGGTCAGCATAATGTCTGACCATGGTGTTGATTGCATCAGGGTTTACATCTGTATTGGCATCCGTAAAAATAGTGATCGGCGTTTTGACCATTGGCATGACCCTGTCCACGGCAGCTATTTTGCCCCTGCGCTCCCGTTCATGAAACAACTTTATGGTAAAGCCTTGAGGCGATTTAAATGCTTTTACTAAATCTGGCGTTTTATCATTGGAGCCATCGGTGACGAACCAGAATTCGATTTTATCTTTCGGATAGTTGAAAGCCAAACAATTGCGGATTTTGTCTTCTATCCAATCTTCTTCATTATATGCTGCAACTATGAATGTAACGCGTTGTTCAAAATCTAAGTTGCTTATTTTGGCTTTTCCCAGAATAGCCCTTTTTAATTTAATCAAAATAAATAGCAGCATTCCATACCCAAGATGGGTATAAAAAACAATAGCAATGAAAATCCAAAAAGCTATTTCTGATCCACTCATAAGTAAAGGTGGTGAATAAAGATTTGATTTGTTAATGATCGTGGCACGCCCTGGACCGAACATAAAAATGGAATTGCAATGATAGCAAACCTAAAAAGGTATTTTTTCTATTTTTGCGCGCGCTTGGTCGAGCCAGATCAAATTGGTCGTTTTGTGTTTTACGATATTCAAGAAAATATTTAATCCAATGAAAATAGAAGATGAGATAAAGCAAAAGACATTCCCCAATGAATTTTTGAAGGCGAATGTCAATTTGTTTTTCACCAATGCTTGGATGCAGCTCAAGATTTTGCAGGAGTTGAAACCCTTTAACATTTCACCTCAACAGTTCAATGTATTGAGGATTTTAAGGGGATGCCATCCGAAACCGGCGAGCATCAAGGAACTGACGGACCGGATGCTTGACAAATCCTCCAATGCATCTAGATTGGTGGACAAATTGCTGTCAAAAGGATTCGTTAGCAAGTCCACATGTCAGAGTGATACTCGAAGGACGGAGGTGTTTATCACAGAGGAAGGCCTCGAAATGCTTGAAACTGCGTCTGGAAAAGTTGAATCAAAAATTGATGAAGTTTATAGCACGCTCTCAGAAAAAGAGGCCCAACAGCTTAGCCACCTTTTTGACAAGCTAAGGGGTTGATGTGAAGGAATTGGAAAATGGATTGTTAGGAACAGTTCAAAAATAAATCCTCCCAAGAATGTCAATTTATTCATGAACTGTTCCTTAAATTACCGTGTAACATGCTGACGAACAGTATTTTAGTTGTTTGTCGTCTCGCCCTTGTACTTTGATTCCAAATCTTTTTTTTGACTTTCTAAACTATTTATTGGCAAAGGCGTTCCTATTCAATGTTTATACATGCATTTAGTTATTTATTTAATATAAAACCATTTATTATTATGAAAAAAATGAATTATTTGAGTACTGCACTTTTCGCTTTTTTCGCTTTGATTGCCTTTTCATTCACCGTTGGTTCAATTGAATCCGGTAGTTATTCCATCAATACGGTCGAGAGTGCTGTTCAATGGAAAGGCTACAAAGTGACGGGGGAGCACGCTGGTGTCATAAATTTAAAATCTGGTAATTTGGATTTTGATGATAGCGGCAAACTGACTGGTGGCACGGTGGTCATTGACATGACGTCAATAAAACCTGTTGGGATGGACGGAAAGAGCGGTACTAAATTGGAAGGCCATTTGAAATCAGCTGACTTTTTTGGTGTTGAAATGCACCCGACAGCCAAACTGGAGATAACCAAAGTTGCTGCCAAAGGTACGCCTGGCGACTATAAAGTTACCGCGAACCTATCAATCAAGAAGACGACAAAAGAGATCAAATTTTATGCAAATGTTTCCGAGGAGAACGGAACTGTAAAAGCGACTGCTGATATTAAAATTGACCGCACTGACTTCAATGTCCGTTATGGGTCTGGTAATTTCTTTGACGGTTTGGGTGATAAAACTATTTATGATGAGTTTGACCTGACGGTAAACCTCGTCGGTACTAAGTAACCTTTGTTACTTAAGTAGGAGTAATTTGTTAAATAGACCATTTCAAAAGAAAGGCAATCATCTGGGCGATGATTGCCTTTCTCTTTTTGCAATATCATTAGCTCTTTTTTGATTTTTTGGCTTTATTATCAATCTCAAAGATTGGTCATAAAACATATAATTCCATACCCAATTAAGGAAAACAAAAAGCTTGTTCTTGAACCCAATCAACTGCAACAGGTGAACAAAAAGCCAAACCAGCCACGCAAATGTTCCCTGGAACTTCCAAAACCCAAGGTCACAAACTGCCTTTTTTCTGCCTATTGTCGCCATTGTTCCCAGGTCTTTGTAAATGAATGGAACCGGTCCTTTATCATTAAGCTTGTTTTTAAAATTAACAGACAGATTTTTGGCTTGTTGCATAGCAACTTGAGCAACTTGCGGATGCCCATATGGATATGTTTCCGATTGCATACTCGCAATGTCCCCAATGGCAAAAATGTTTTCCAAATTTAGAACCTGATTGAATTCATTGACTTTCAATCGGTTACCGCCTGTAATTGAATTTTTAGGAAGCCCCTCAATAAAATTGCCGCTGATACCTGCTGCCCAAATTACTTTTTTGGCTGCAATTGAAGAGCCATCTTGCAGTGCTAAATGTTCACCATCATAATCAATTACCCTTGCATTCAATTGAACTTCTACCCCAAGTCCCTCTAAAAATTTTAGGGCAGCCGTTGAAGCTTCTGTTGACATGCCACTCAGCAGGCAATCAGCACCTTGAATGAGATGAATCCCAATACTTGCTCCATCCAATTCAGGGTAATCTTTGGGAATCACTTGCTTTCTCATCTCGGCCAGAGCACCTGCAACCTCAACGCCTGTTGCCCCGCCTCCGACAATAACGATATTCAGATAAGCTCCTTTTTCTGATAGGTCGTCTGAAGTTAGGGCATTTTCAAAATCGGCAAACAATATGTTCCGCAAAGCCAATGCTTCGGAAACTGATTTCATCGGGATTACATTCTTTTCAATCTTTTTGTTGCCGAAATAATTTGTGTCCGCCCCGTGCGCCAACACCAGGTAATCGTAATTTAGGATACCAAATGGTGTAATTACCCTGTTCAGTTCTGGTTCGATTTTTTGGACTTCGGTCACTCGGATAAATGTATTCTTGTTCTTCTGAAACATTTTCCTCAATGGATAGACAATCGAACTTGGTTCAAGCCCTGCTGTGGCTACCTGATAGAACAAAGGCTGGAACTGGTGATAATTATTTTTATCAACCAAGACGACTAGATAATTGGAACGCCGAAGACTTTTGGCAAGTGTTAGCCCAGCAAATCCACCGCCGACAATTACGATCCTTTTTTGTTCAGTTTCTGGTATGTTGATGCGCATAATTCAAGTAGGAATGAGATTTAGGAAGTTGGGAATAAATAAACCACCCATTCTGACTCGCTCTTTTTCCTTCTAAAGATGCTTTAAAAATGGACCGTAACCCAGCTATGCTTAATTTTTCAAACACCTTTACAAGAAAAAATAGCTTCGCCATAACGGGTAGGTTATTTATTTCCAACTCCCTTAAATAAAGTGTATTGTATATTTTATTTAACGTGAGTTCTGGATAGCAATCTTATTGTCCCGTTAGGGACGGAACATGGGTAGCCAAGCATTTGCAGGGGTTTTTCGCCGTGCCGTAGGTACGCAACGTGGAAAATGTTACGTACCTACGGCACGAAAAATACCGTTG